>NZ_JADPGO010000003.1:29441-178379 GCF_015668165.1 Blautia sp. 1001283B150304_161114_C9
GGAAGAGAAACAACGTTGAAACGTGGATCAAATGCAGAGTAGATCAGGTTGGAGTGCATGGAGATCTGAACCGGGTCACCATTCATCAGAGCCTGAATACCTTCGGACTGGTTGCCGTTTGTAAGCTGGTCAGCAGCGTAAATGTTGACTTTGACTTTGCCGCCTGTGGCTTTTTCCATCAGTTCACCGAACTTACGTCCGCCATCAGCCCATGTACTTGTCTCAGTAGTGGAGCATGCGAAGTTCCAGGTTGTTTCCGGCCAGTCCAGATTACTGTAATCTTCCACTGTGTTGAAGGAGTCCTTTGTGAAAAGATCAACCAGATCCTGGGCATCGTCATAGCCCTGGCTCTTCAGTTCGTTTACAAACCAGTCATCGATACCGTCAACTGCTTTTTTGAAGGAGTCGATGTCCATGTCTTCTTTTTCTGTGATTGTTACACCGTTCTGGCTTGCCCAGCGTTCTTTGATCTCGTCATCTCCGGAACGGTTGATGTAACGCTCATATTCAACTGCTTTCTGTCCTGCTTCGTCAACAACTTCCTGCTGTTCTGGTGTCAGACTGTTGTAGATGTCTTCATTGATACAGAAGAACAGACAGTCATAAATTGCATCCCACATAGAGCAGTAAGGCTGAACCTCCTGAACACTTGCAGCGTCGATAGCGGGAAGCGGATTCTCCTGACCTTCTACTGTGTTCTGCTGAAGTGCTGTGTAAGTTTCAGACCAGTTCATGTTTGTGGCATCAGCGCCCCATCTCTTGTAGCATTCCATCAGAAGGTTGGAGCCTGCTACACGAACCTTCAGGTTCTTCATATCGTCTACAGATTTAATCTCATGTTTGCTGTTTGTGATTTCGCGGAAACCGTTCTCTGCAATACCCATGCAGTGGAGTCCGTACTCACTGAGGATTTCTTTCAGCTTTGCACCTGCCTCGCCATCGAATTTCGCATCTGCATCGTCGTAAGAATCATAGACAAACGGAAGAGAAACAACGTTGAAACGTGGATCAAATGCAGAGTAGATCAGGTTGGAGTGCATGGAGATCTGAACCGGGTCACCATTCATCAGAGCCTGAATACCTTCGGACTGGTTGCCGTTTGTAAGCTGGTCAGCAGCGTAAATGTTGACTTTGACTTTGCCGCCTGTGGCTTTTTCCATCAGTTCACCGAACTTACGTCCGCCATCAGCCCATGTACTTGTCTCAGTAGTGGAGCATGCGAAGTTCCAGGTCATTTCCGGCCAGTCAAGGTCGCTGTAATCTGCGATTGTGTCAAAGGAGTTATTGCCGTTTCCTGCCTCCTTGGAAGCTGTGTCAGAGGAAGCGGAGGACTGATCACCTGTGTAGGAGCCTTCTTTTGCAAGAGCTTTCGGAAGGAAAGTGGAGGTGATCGGGATGTATGTAACGATCAGAAGAACTGCAACGCAGGCTGCGATCATTGGCACAACTGCCCTTGAGATCTCTTGCAGAGTAACTTCCAGACCTTTTTTGATCCTGATGCTGATTGCTACGAAAAGGTTTACACCTACAGGAGGAGTTACCTGTCCGATTGCAAGGTTTACAGTTGCCATAACACCGAATGCTACTATATCGTATCCAAGAGCCTTACATACAGGAAGCATGATCGGAATGAAGATGTACATAGCAGAGTTTGCATCGATGAAGCATCCTGCGATCAGGAAGATGATATTTACGATCAGCAGGAAGGTAAACTGATTGTGTGCGATGCTTCCAAGTAAATTGGAGGCTGCATCTGCAATACCGAATTTGGTACATACAAAGGAGAACAGAGAGGCACTTGCTACGATGAGCATGATACCGCCGGTTGTCTTTGCTGAGTCTACCAGAATGTCAAACATATCGCGGAAGGAAACTTCGCGGTAGATGACCATACCTACGAAGAGTCCGTATACAACGGATACGGCTGCTGCTTCTGTTGGTGTGAAGATACCGCCGTAGATACCGCCCAGAATGATGACCGGCATCAGGAATCCCCAGAAAGCATCTTTAAAAGCGTCCCAGCGTTCTTTTCCGGTAGCTCTTTCTCTGGATGGCTTGATGTTGTGTTTCTTTGCTTCAAGCATTACTACGATTACCAGTGCCACACCCATAAGGAGTCCAGGAACGATACCTGCCATGAACATATCTGCGATGGATACGCCTGTGATGGATGCGTATACAACGAATGCGATACTTGGCGGGATGACAATGGCGATGGAACTTGAGGTAGCCATCAATGCTGTGGAGAATGGTGCGGAGAAACCGCCCTTTTCTACCATGGCCGGGATCAGTACAGCACCAAGGGCTGCAACAGTTGCAGGACCGGAACCGGAGATCGCGCCGAAGAAGCAGGCTACGATAACACATACGATGGCGATACCGCCTTTTTTGTGGCCTACGCAGGTATCAACGAATTTAATCAGTCGTTTGGAGATACCGGCTTTTGCCATGATGTTTCCTGACAGTACGAAGAACGGGATTGCCAGGAGCAGGAATTTGCTGATTCCTGAGTACATGTTTGTTGCTACGATCGTCAGGGATGTACCGGAGTAGAGGATCGCGCATACGGAGGAAAGTCCGAGGCAGATTCCGATCGGCACACCGAGGATCAGGAATATGAAGAAGGAGATAAATAAGATTGCACTGATCATTTATTTGTCCTCCTTTTTGTCTGTTGTGATTGTGTTCATGTTACTTTTTGTGCTGTTGTCGGCATTCTTGGTGCTGTCGGTTTTGCAGCAGAAGTCCAGACAGAATTCAATGAAGTGAAGGATCATGCATCCTGCACCGATGGGTACGAAGGACCAGAAGATCCATTCAGGCCAGTTTAATACGAAGGTTCTTTTTCCATTCTGAAGCTGAGTGATTACCTTGTCCATTCCGTATTTGAAAAGGATGACGCTGAAGATGATGCTCAGGACTGTGATCAGAATTACGGATGGTTTCTTCAGTTTCTTTGGAAGACGGTCTGTGACCAGTGTCAGGCTGACCAGTTCTCCTTCGCGGCAGGCCAGTGCGGCTGCCAGCAGGGTGATGAGTACGAATACCGCTACTACAAGTTCTTCTGTGAAGGACCAGGAACGGTGGATGACTTTACGGGAAAATACGTTTCCCACAGTCAGCACCAGGATCAGCAGTGTGGAGATCACAAGGACGATCTTTTCTACTGCAGCCAGTGCGTTCATGATTTTTTTGTAGATTTTCATGCTCTCTACTCCTCTCAAAAAATTTGCTGCTGTTTTTCGAAATTTGGAGCAGATTCAAGGCAGATGGAATGTAATGGTTATAATATGTAATTAGTTACATTTTTCATCTGTGGTGAATTCTGTTGTCTGCGAAAAACAGAAGTAGTGTTTCGGTTTCAGATCGACAGCCTGGAAAAGAAAGTATGTCTCGTGTGTCAGGGCTTTTTTATGTTATGGGAATATTATGGAGTAATTTCCTATAACATAAAAAAAGTCCGCCCCACGCAGGGACGGACATATGATATTCCGTAACCACCCTGTTTCACCTTTGAAACAAGTACGATTCTGCAACGTACCGATATACGCGGCTCCTGTAACGGGGGGCGGCCGGGGAAGCTTACTGTGAATACGGCAATATCTGTGATGGCTGTATTCAAGGGTTCGGCTTTCCTTCTCGGGGATGATATTCGAAACAGGTCTGTCACTGCATTTCACCGGACTGCAGTTCTCTGAGGACAGGGGGACTGTTTTTACTGGTTCCCTTCGTTGAATTTATGCGTTATAGGTTTAGCTGTTTAAAAAGCTAAAGCAATTTTAACGCTGTTTGTTTTGAAAGTCAAGAGGTTTTTGTAAGTATTTGGGGGAAGTTTGTTGGTGTGGGGCGTACACAGACAATAAGGGACGCGCGAAGCAGCATCTCTCTGCAGGTTCAGTTTCGGGGGCTAAGTAACTCTAAGGTGGGGGAAATCCGCTAAAAGCATGAAGAAAAATGCAAAACTCGCTCCGTCGCAGACTCCGCTCAGACAGGTTGCTATTTTTCTTCATAACGCGGATTTCCCATACCTAAGAGTTACTAAGCCCCCTCCAAATTCACCTGCAGAGAGACGCTGCTTCGCGCTGGTTGTTGGCTGTGTACGGGGAAATGGATGAGTTTGTTGGAAGAAATTTGTAGTTGCAATAGTTGGTTTGTATATAAGAAAATTCTGAAGATTATGGAAAATTGTACAAAAAAAGATAAATAATTTTGGAAAGTATAAAGCGATAAGAAATGTTAAAATATACTTAACTATGTAGGAGAAAGGATTAAATCATGAATTTTGATGAGAGTAAAAGTTCTTTAGCGCATATTACAGAAGATGGTACTCGCGCTCAGACGGTTAAGGAACATCTTGAAGGAACAGCGCAGTTGTCAGCTGAGTTCGCAAAAGTTTTTGGATGTGAAGAATGGGGATATTGTTGTGGAATGTTACATGATATTGGAAAATATTCAGATGCATTTCAAAAACATATAAAGGGTGCAGAATGTAGGGTCGATCATGCTACAGCAGGTGCGCAGTTGTGCAGAGATTTAAAAGGACTTTATGTACTGTTAGCATATTGTATTGCCGGGCATCATGCGGGTTTGCCGGATACTGGAGAAATAAGTGATGATGGAAGATGCAAAAGTATGATGGGACGATTGAAAAAGAAAATTGAGCCATATGACAAATTTAGAAATGAAATAGAAATCCCTTCATTAAAAACGCTTCCGTTTAATTCTGGATACAGAGGTGGAGAAAAAGATAGTGCATTTATTTTTAGTATGCTGATCAGAATGCTTTTTTCTGGTTTAGTGGATGCAGATTATCTTGATACAGAAAAATTTATGCAACAGGGAAATGTGGTGCGAAATAAAGGTCAGTCAATGGAGTGGTTATTAAAGAAGGCAATGCAATATGTTAATGGATGGTTACAGACTTCAGAGACAGATACTGTTAATGGAAGAAGAACAAAAATTTTGAAAAAATGTATTAGAGATGGGGAAAAAGATAAAGATTTATTTTGTCTTACAGTTCCGACTGGAGGCGGGAAAACAATTGCTTCATTGTTATTTTCTCTTGTGCATGCGCAAAAGCACCATATGGACAGAATTATTTATGTGATTCCATATACAAGTATTATTGAGCAGAATGCACAGGTATTCAGAGGGATTTTGGGAGATGAAAATGTATTAGAAAATCATTGCAATGTAGAGTATCAGAATAGTGAAGAATTGAAACCAATGCAACTTGCAGCTGAAAATTGGGATAAGCCTATAATAGTGACAACAAATGTGCAGTTTTTCGAATCATTGTTTTCTAATAAATCATCAAAATGCAGAAAACTGCATAATATTGCTAATAGTGTGATTATTTTTGACGAAGCTCAGATGTTGCCGCTTGATTACTTGAAACCTTGTGTAGCGGTTATAGAGGAATTAATCAGACATTATGAATGCAGTGCAGTCTTATGTACAGCTACCCAGCCTGCATTGCAGCCGTTTTTTACGGAAAGAATGAAAGCAATTGAACTATGTTCAAGTGTAGATCAGCAATTTAGTTTCTTTAAGAGAACAAATATACATAATTTAAATACGATTTCAGAACAGAAACTGGTTGATATGATAAGTAAGGAAAATCAGACATTATGTATTCTAAATACAAGAGACAGGGTGAATGAGATTTATCAGAAGGTAAGAGGAGAGGGGGTTTATTATCTTTCAACTTATATGTATCCGGCTCATAGGCACAGAGTGATTTCTGAAATTAAAGAGAGGTTGCTGGAAAATAAAAAGTGTATTGTAATTTCAACAAGTCTTGTAGAAGCGGGCGTGGATTTTGATTTTAAGTCAGTTTACAGGGAACTTGCAGGTTTAGATTCGATTATTCAGGCTGCTGGGCGATGTAATAGGGAAGGGAAAAGAGCAGCAGAGGAAAGTCTGGTGTATATATTTCAGATTGAAGGAACTAAAAGTCTTCCAGGCCAGAACAAACAGATTGAAGCAGCAAAATATGTTTTGGAAACAGAGGATGATATTACATCACAGAAAGCTATCAGAAAATATTTTGAAACATTATATTATTTTCAGGGAGAAGGATTGGATAAAAAGAGAATCCTGGAGCAATTTCATCATAACATTTATCCTTTTGCAACAGTTGCGAAGGAGTTTAAACTGATTGAGCAGAATACCAAAAGTATTTTTATAAGTAAAGAAGAAGAGGCAGAGGCGATTTTAAGGGAGATACAACAAAAAGGCGCAACAAAGGAACTGATGAGAAAAGCAGGAAAATACGTTGTAAATGTGTATGAAAATTTATATAGGCGATTGGAAGATGCAGGAATGTTGTTGCCGATTTCGGAAGAAAATAATGAAGATTTCTTTATGTTGAGGGATGTGGAATTGTATACATGGGAATGTGGTTTGAAGGTTGGAGAAATATCTGATGGGGGAAATGTGTTGTTTTGTTAAATAAATGCGAAGCAGAGAAATATCATTTGACACTTCTCTGCTTTGGCTGGATATAAAGATGACCTTAAATAAAATTATTTCAATCCACATTTGATATAAAATCAAAAGACAATTGTAACAATATCATATATTACGAAAAAAGTTAACAACAAAAAAAGAATACATATTGATATTTGTTATATAAAAGAGTATCATGCAGATATGTAAATAACCATAAATTAAATTGAAATTATAAAATGGAGGAAAAATGATACTATATCACGGAAGTAAAGAAATTGTAAGATTTCCAGAGGTGAGAAAAGCTACTTTTAATAAGGATTTTTATTTTGGATTCTATTGCACTATTTATAAAGAACAGGCAGAGCGGTGGGCAACCAGATATGGAAAAAAGGGATATATAAACAGTTATGATTATATTCCCAATCCTGCATTGAAATATTTAAAGTTTGAGAAAATGACAGATGAATGGCTTGATTTTATTGCTGCATGCAGGACAGGAAAATCGCATACTTATGATATTGTAGAAGGTCCTATGGCTGATGATACGATCTTTAATTATGTACAAGCTTTTGTGGACGGAAAGATATCCAGAGCTGCATTCTGGGAGCTTGCTAAATTTAATCATCCGACGCATCAGATTAGCTTTCACACGATTTCTGCGTTAGATACATTGACATTTACAGGAAGTGAGGAAGTCTATGGGAACAAAAAATAACAGTAATTTATTCTATACGTGTAGTCTGATTGAATATATAGGACGTATTCGTAAACAAAAGCGTTGCATTATTTTGGACTTGATAGGTAAAGAAACACTGGAACGGATTTATGATTATGCGGATATTTTTCATTGTGAACCAATTGAAAAGGTTGCATCAGAATTTGTAGAAGAGTGTCAGATTCCAGAGGGGGAATTCGACAATGTTGGAGATTGCAGATATCTTATACCGGATTATTGGACAATAGGTGAAGTTTATGAGCGGGTGGTTGAAGACTGTTATCAGGATTCAGAGATTGTAAACGGGATATGGGATGTATATCATTCCTGGCTGGATGAGAGTATATCGAATTATAACACGGATTTTTATTTTCAGTCGCGTGATTATATAGCAGAATGTTATAAAGCTGGAGAAATATTGGAATAAAGATATCCGAAGGGAGGAACAGTCTGTGGGAATTGGGGTAAAAGTGAAGGTCTGGGGTGAATATGCTTTGTTTTCCAGACCGGAAATGAAGGTAGAAAGATGCTCTTATGATGTGATTACGCCTTCTGCAGCAAGAGGAATATTGGAAGCAATTTACTGGCATCCGGGAATGAAGTGGGTGATTGATAAAATTTATGTTCAGAAACCTGTTCAATTTACAAGTATAAGGCGAAATGAAGTTAAAAGTAAGATATCATCTAATAATGTACTGCCGGTATATAATGGTGCGGATAAGCCGTTGTATATTAGTACAAAATCCGATATTGTTCAGAGAGCCTCTTTATTATTACGTGACGTATCTTATGTAATAGAGGCACATTTTGAAATGACTGAGAAAGCTGTTGAATCAGATAATCCGGGGAAGTTCAAAGATATTATTATGCGCCGTTTGAAACGAGGAGAATGTTATCATACGCCATATTTTGGATGCAGAGAATTTCCGGCGAATTTTTGTTTATGTGAAGATGATAAAATTGAAACGGCATATTCCGGAGAAAAAGATCTTGGCTTTATGCTTTACGATATGGATTTTTCAGATCTGGATAATATTCAGCCAATGTTTTTCAGAGCGCTTATGAAAGATGGAGTTATCAATCTCAGAGATTGTGAGGTGATAAGATGATCTTACAGTCACTGGTTCAGCATTATGAAATGCTGGCAGATAAAGGAAAGGTAACAAAACCTGGATGGTGCAGTGCAAAAGTATCTTATGCAATAAGGCTTGGGATTGATGGAACTGTGTTGGGAATTGTTGATTTGCGTCAGGAAGAAACAAGAGGGAAAAAAACAGTAATGGTTCCTGCTAATCTGGAAGTACCACAGATGGTTTCCAGATCATCTGGTGTATTGCCTAATTTTCTGTGCGATAACTCTAAGTATTTATTAGGGATTGATAAAGAAGGAAGCAGTGGAAGAGTCAGAGAGTGTTTTGAATCTGCGAAAGAATTGCATATAAAATATTTGCAGGATGTTCACAATGAAACAGCTACTGCAGTAAAAAAATTTTTTCAGAAATGGAATCCGGATAAAGCGAGAGAATGCCAGGAAATTAATAAGATATGGGATGAAATAACATCGGGTGGAAATCTGATCTTTATGCTTATGGTGCAGTATGTTCAGGATGACGATGAGATAAGAAGAGCTTGGAATCAGATAAAGGAAACAAAGCCGGATGATGCCCAGGCGATATGTCTGGTCACAGGTGAAAAGACAGAAATTGCCCGCATTCATACAACGATAAAAGGAGTGCAGGGAGCACAATCCAGTGGTGCGGCTCTTGTTTCTTTTAATGCACCTGCTTTTGAGTCTTATGGGAAATCGCAGAGCTATAATGCACCTGTTGGACAGTATGCAGCGTTTGCTTATACAACTGCTCTTAACCATTTATTAGCTCAGAGAGAGTTTGTTTTTCAGTTTGGTGATACTTCTATTGTATTTTGGTCTGAAGATGGAGAGGACGTTTATCAGGATATTTTTTCTATGTCATTGGAACCGCAGGTAGATAATCAGGAAACTATAAAAGGAGTTTTTAAAGCTTTGTCAGAAAATCGTCCTGTGGTTGTGGATGATATAGAACTGAACACAAATCAGAAATTTTATATATTAGGATTAGCACCTAATGCTGCCCGTTTGTCTGTAAGATTTTTTTATCAGAATGAATTTGGTAATATTTTGGAAAATCTTCAGGAGCATTATCGAAGAATGGATGTTGTGAAACCGCAGTGGGATAGCAGAGAGTATCTGGGAGTAAATTCTATGTTGCAGGAAACCGTAAACCAAAATTCAAAAGATAAAAAGCCCAAAGCTAATATGGCTGCTGCAACGCTGCAGGCTATTTTAGCAGGGGGACGATATCCTGAAAGTCTGTATGGTAGTGTGCTGCTTCGTATCAGGTGCGAGCAGGGAAAAGTTACCAGAGGAAGGGCAGCTATTATAAAGGCGTATTTATTAAAGAATAAAACTATAATAAAGGAGGGGGATTTTGTGGGACTAAATGAAAACACAAATGAAAAGGCTTATGTACTGGGAAGAATTTTTGCTGTTTTGGAAGCAATTCAGGAGGAGGCAAATCCGGGAATCAATACGACTATTAAGGATAGATATTATAATTCGGCCAGTACGACACCAGTTTCAGTTTTTCCAATATTGATAAGGCTGAAAAACAGCCATATAAGGAAATTAGAGAAGCAAAAAGAGGCAATGAAAGTTTATTATGAAAAAATATTGACAGATTTATTCGGAAGAATAGAAAATTTCCCGACACGTTTGTCATTAGAAGAACAGGGAAGTTTTGCACTGGGTTACTATCATCAGATACAAAAACGATTTGAAAAAAAGGGGGATAAATAAATGGGAGAACCGATTAAAAACAGATATGAATTTGTAATTCTTTTTGATGTGGAAAATGGAAATCCAAATGGCGATCCGGATGCCGGAAATATGCCAAGAATGGATCCGGAAAGTGGTTATGGTCTGGTTACGGATGTATGTCTGAAAAGGAAAATACGTAACTATATCGAAACAGTGAAAGAAGATGAGGAAGGATATCGGATTTATATTAAAGAAGATGTTCCTTTAAACAGAAGCGATAATCGGGCATATCAATATCTTGGGGTTGATGATAAGTCAGTTAAAGAATTGAAAAAGAAAGATCCGGACGCAGATAAAAAAATACGGGATTTTATGTGCAGGAATTTTTATGATATCCGTACATTTGGTGCGGTTATGACAACTTTTGTGAAAGCGGCATTAAATTGTGGACAGGTAAGAGGACCTGTTCAACTTGGATTTGCAAGAAGTATTGATCCGATTATTACACAGGAAGTAACAATTACAAGGGTTGCAATTACGACCGAAAAGGATGCGGAAAATAAGAGTACAGAGATGGGACGAAAGAATATAGTTCCTTACGCATTGTACAGAGCAGAAGGATATATTTCTGCAAACTTAGCTCGAAAAGTTACAGGTTTTTCTGAAGAGGATCTGGAACTTTTATGGGAAGCTATTATTAATATGTTTGAACATGATCATTCAGCAGCACGAGGAAAAATGGCTGTGAGAGAGCTGATCGTGTTTAAACATAGCAAAGAATTGGGTGATTGCCCGTCTTATAAATTATTTGATGCTGTTGAAGTCAGAAGAAAAGAAGATATACTTTATCCAAGACAGTATCAGGATTACGTGGTGAATATTCATGAGGAACAGATTCCGGAAAGTGTAGAAATGACAAGGAAAATATAATGGAATATCAGGAAGACGATTATTTGATGATTTCAGGCATTCAGCATTTTGAATTTTGCAGACGTCAGTGGGCATTGATTCATATTGAACAACAATGGGCAGAAAATGTTCATACGGTGGTTGGAGAATTGATGCATAAAAAGGTTCATGATCCATATTTGCAGGAAAAAAGAAAAGATGTACTTTATGTAAGAGCTTTACCTGTCTCTTCCAGAATAATGGGAGTCAGTGGAGAGTGTGATATGGTAGAATTTCATAAAGCTGAAGATGGAATAACACTGTTTGGACATCGGGGACTATATACGGTATATCCTGTAGAGTACAAAAAGGGTAAGCCTAAAGAATCAGAAGAAGATATATTACAGCTGGTCGCTCAGGTTATGTGTCTGGAAGAAATGTTTTCTACAAATATTTCTGAAGGAGCGATTTTTTATGGTGAAACAAGGCGGAGGGAATCTATAGCGATTACAAATCAATTACGTACGAAGGTAAATGAAATGTTTTCAGAGATGCATCAATACTATGATAGAAAATATACACCGAAAGTAAAATGGAGCAAAAAATGTAATGGATGTTCTTTGAAGGATATTTGTCTGCCTAAAATGGGAAAAGCAGGGTCAGCAAAACAATATGTCCAAAAGGTACTGGTGGAGGAGGAAATTTGAAGAAATTACTGAATACATTATATATTACTTCAGAAAATAGTTATCTGGCTTTGGATGGAGAAAATATAGTGATTCTTGAAGATGAAAAGGTGAAAGGACGTGTTCCATTGCATAACTTGGAAGGAATTGTCTCCTTTGGATATCGTGGAACAAGTCCGGCTTTAATGGGTGCCTGTGTGGAGAGAAATATAGCATTATGCTATCTTACGCCACAGGGAAAATTTCTGGCACGTGTAAATGGTAAAGTGCGAGGAAATGTAGTTTTGCGTCAAAAACAATATGCAAGCAGTCATGATGAACAAGTTAGCCTTGATATAGCCAGAAATTGTATTTTGGGAAAAATTTATAATGCTAGATGGGTTCTTGAGAGGGTAATCAGAGATCATGGAATGCAGATTGATAAAGAAAAAGTTAAAAATGCATCAATGTTATTGAAAGATTCGATGCAATTAGTGCAGAATGCAGAATCAAAAGATCAATTAAGGGGATATGAAGGGGAAGCTGCAAGTGTTTATTTTGGCGTTTTTGATGAATTGATTCTACAGCAGAAGAAGGATTTTTTCTTTCATGGCAGGAACAAAAGACCGCCGGTAGATAAAGTAAATGCGTTGCTTTCCTTTACATATACATTATTGACGAATATGATTGTTTCTGCATTAGAAACTGTTGGCCTGGATCCATGCGTGGGATATTTACATACAGAGAGACCGGGCAGAGCATCTTTAGCTTTGGATATGATAGAAGAATTTCGGGCGGTTTGGGCTGATCGTTTTGTGCTGTCTCTGATTAATAAAAGGATGATAAATGGTAAGCAATTTAAACAAAAAGAAAATGGAGCAGTACTTATGGATGATGATTTGCGCAAACAGGTTTTAACTGAATGGCAAAATAAGAAGAAAGAGGTAATTACTCATCCATTTCTTGGAGAAAAAGTTGAATGGGGCATGTTACCTTATGTACAAGCCATGTTGTTAGCGAGATACTTGAGAGGCGATTTGGATGCATATCCCCCATTTTTATGGAAGTGAGATGATAAAAGATGCTTGTTCTGATAACCTATGATGTGAATACAGAAGCGGCAGCCGGAAAAGCAAGATTACGGAAAGTAGCAAAACAATGTGTTAATTATGGAAGACGTGTCCAAAATTCAGTTTTTGAATGCATCTTGGATAGTGCACAATGCGTTACCCTTAAGGCTGCTTTGGCGAATATTATTGATGAAAAGACAGATAGTTTAAGATTTTATTATCTGGGAAATAATTATAAATCTAAAATAGAGCACATGGGAATAGAAAGAGGAATATCAGCAGATGATATGCTGATATTATGATGGAAAAAGTTTTGAAGCCAATCAGGAGAGGTGCGAATGCTAAGAATACATAAATTCTTTAGAAGACTCGCACCAGAAAAAAAGAATTGTTATCTGATAAATGGTAGTATATAATTATTTGTATCAGTAATTACAGGTGATTTTGAAATGTTACTTTAGAAGATAATGACAAAATTGAAATGTAATTATTGGTAAAAATTGCTGTCACTCCCCTTGCGGGAGTGTGGATTGAAATACCTATATGTGAGTTGTGTTCTATGAGCTTTTGGTCACTCCCCTTGCGGGAGTGTGGATTGAAATGGCATATACGGATAAATTAAATGGTTTTGTTGAAGTCACTCCCCTTGCGGGAGTGTGGATTGAAATAAATTTTGGACCAGCTGCATCGACATAAGCACAACGTCACTCCCCTTGCGGGAGTGTGGATTGAAATTGTTTAATTAATTACATTATGGAGGCTTGGCTCCGGTCACTCCCCTTGCGGGAGTGTGGATTGAAATTTTTATCTTTTCATATTCCTGCTGAGTTGCTCTCGTCACTCCCCTTGCGGGAGTGTGGATTGAAATCCCGAACAACGTGAGATGTCGAAGGACGATTATGGTCACTCCCCTTGCGGGAGTGTGGATTGAAATTGGATAAAGTTTCCGGAAGTGTAGGAATTGATTACGGTCACTCCCCTTGCGGGAGTGTGGATTGAAATAGCTAAAAATCTGGATAATCTCTCAAAAGAACTAGTCACTCCCCTTGCGGGAGTGTGGATTGAAATATATTAAATGGTCAAACGATGGAGGAAAGACTATGTCACTCCCCTTGCGGGAGTGTGGATTGAAATTCCAGAATTCGATATAGAGCCAAAGAAACCAGAAGGTCACTCCCCTTGCGGGAGTGTGGATTGAAATTGAGCAATTGCAGCCTGTCTCTCGGACGGGTCTTGTCACTCCCCTTGCGGGAGTGTGGATTGAAATTCTCTGTATTGACAGATATTGTCGCAGATGTAACTCGTTACTCCCCTTGCGGGAGTGTGGATTGAAATAGCTTTAATGGTTGACTGCTTGACTTTGCAGATGGTCACTCCCTTTGCGGGAGTGTGGATTGAAATAATCTCTGTTAGCAAAAATCACAGCGTTAGAAACTGTCACTCCCCTTGCGAGAGTGTGGATTGAAATGATTGTTCGGATGGCACTAAATACAGGCATTTTGTCACTCCCCTTGCGGGAGTGTGGATTGAAATTGGGATTATTATATCTTATCAGATGTTTATTTTCGTCACTCCCCTTGCGGGAGCGTGGATTAAAATTTGAGAAAGAAGATGACAGGAGGTTTTCAAATTATGGAACGTCTATGGAGAAGTTATTCGGTTATGAGCAAGTAGCGAAGCGGATTGCGAATATCCGCTTGACTATTGAGAACCCAAATGAGGAGAAAGTGGAATTCAGTTAGTATCTGTAAGGACTGTAATGTATAGTAAAAAGGAAGCAAAATCCGGATACCTCGATTTTGCTTCCTTTTTTATTGTTTGGGTAAAAGGTTAATCCTCTAATTTGATTTTCTCTTTCAGAACCACACACCCCGCCATATCTCCGATAACATTGACGCAGGTTGCGCCCATATCGCAGAGTGTGTTGATGCTGATATAAACGCCCATGACACCGGACGGCAGACCTGCCATGGTTGCAAGGGCTGCGAAGGATGCGATGGCACCGCCCGGGATTCCCGGGGTTCCTACTGACAGGAGTACGTTTGCCAGAAGGATTATGATCATCATGGAAATGCTTATGTTAATTCCGCATGCATTGGCGAAGAACATGATCATGAATGACATCAGGATGGATACGGCATCCATGTTTACAGTAGCGCCAAGAGGAATGGCAATACTTGTGATCTTGTTGGATACGCCCATTTCGTCTTCCATACGCTGTTTACTGATCGGAATGGTCGCTGAACTGGAACAGGTTCCGAATGCGTTCAGAGCTGCGGGAAGCATTGCTTTGAAGAATTTTACAGGGCTTTCTTTGCCGAGGAATTTTACGGAGCCGCCGTAAATGACCAGGGCGAAGCCGAAGAATGCCACATACAGGATGATCAGCTGAGTTGCCAGTGAAATGATGGTTTCTGTACCGTTGGCTTCTACAACAGGAACGATAGTACAGAATACACCGATAGGTGTGAAGTACATAACTGTGCTGATTACTTTCAGGCAGACTTCATTGCAGGAATCGATTACATTCAGAAGTGCTTTACCTTTTTCACCGATAGTGATAAGTGTGAAGCCTACGATGACTGCGAATACAAGTACCTGAAGCATGTTTCCGTTTGTGAAAGCTGCAACCGGGTTGGATGGGATCAGGTTTTTGATGGTGTCCAGAATGCTGGTCATCTCAGTTGCCTGGATGTCGGAAGTTGCCATCTCGAATTTAACACCCTCACCGAGATGGATCAGCCGCGGGATGATCAGTCCTGCCAGGCTGGCAAGTGCTGTGGTGCACAGGAAAAAGATCATGGCGCCGGCTGTGATCTTGCCGGTTGTGCGGGCATTACCGATGCTAGAGATACCCATGATAATGGAACAGAAGACCAGTGGAAAGATCATCATGTTCAGGGCATTCATGTAAATGCTTCCGATAAGGCTTGTGATGGCAAGTACCGGTTCGAAACGGTTTGCCAGAAACAGTCCGGTAATGATACCAAGGATCAGACCGGTAAAGATTGCTACGGTAATATGTTTTTTATACCACGAATAGAATTTTTTCATTTGTTCCCTCCTCTTTATTTTCATTTCCTGATACCCGAAGGACTATATTGGCAGACGGATTGAGTGATGCGCAAATCTGGTAAAATTTCTGCGGCCTATAATTGTGATAAGATACCGGGTTCAGGAAAAATAGCACGACACTACTTTACCACAATAATGTGTGAATTACAATATTTCCCGCTGTTTTCTTATTTGAGTGGGAGTGTTTCCGAAATGCTCAAGGAACATCCTGCGAAATAGTTTGTAATTGGTAAAGCCATGCTGCTCCAGAATGACATGAACAGGATCTCTGGTTGTGATCAGATCACGATAAATAAAGGAAAGGCGGTATTCATTCTGATATTCGAGAAATGTAATTCCCATTTTTTTCTTGAAGAAGCGGCAGAAATATCCTGTCTGGAGACTGGCGACTTCTGCAATCTCATTAAGGGAGATGGATTCTCTGTAATGTTTGGAAATATAGTCCAGCACAGGTTCCAGACGGTCCATGTCTTTTTTTTCCTGACTGGTACTGTTTTGGAGGATTTTGACTGCAAAATTGTGATACAGCTGGAATAGAAGCTCAAACATCAGGCTGTTGAAGCGGAGCAGATATCCATCCGGGCGCACATCATTAATGATCTGAAGCTGTTCCAGAATGGTCTTAAACATACTCTGTTTGGTCTGTTGTCTCTGATCTTTTGTACGAAAATCAAAGAGAAAAATAAGCTTCCCAGGATTAGGAATATATTTTTCCATAAAATCCAGAGGAATCTGAAGGAGGATTGCTGTGTTTGGCGAAGTGCATTTCGTAGAATGCAGAACATTGCCGTTGATCACAATGCAGTCTCCTTTTTGGATAGTAAAGTTTTCAGATTCTATTGTTACATTCAGAGAACCTTCCTGCATATAAATGATTTCAACTGCACGATGCCAGTGCATGGGGATGTAGCTTCCCGGATCAGTGGAAGTACGGAATTTGACATTGGTATCAACAGGCACATCTATAATTTCATGTGAAATTTCTTTACTCTTCATTTTTATCATTCTCCCTGTTTATATAGTGATTTTTGTAGATACTGTATATGGCTTTTGTTTATCAAAATGTGAAATCATCAGAACATAAAATTTTCGGATTTCAATATAAAAAGAGAATATTGACCTATATATTAGCTCTTTTTATACCTTATACACTTGTACAAGGTATGATATTATAATACCATAAAATACAGCCATGGCCAGTGATAAAATAAAAAAACAGGAAAATCAGGAGATAAAAAGAGGGAGAAAAACAATGAACCAAAAGAGTAAATTAACCTTTGGAAAAATTTTTGAACGATTTGCATATGGATGTGGGGATTTCGGCTGTAATATCATTTATACGGCAATGTCGGCATTTCTGCTGTTTTATTATACAGACTATGCAGGAGTCAGTGCAATGGCAGTTGGAACGATTATGATGATCTCAAGGATTTTTGACGGAATCAGCGATATTGTCATGGGAGTTATTGTTGACCGTACTCATTCCAGATTTGGAAAGGCAAGACCATGGATTCTGCGTATGTGTATTCCGTTTGCAATATCAGGAGTCCTAATGTTCTCTGTTCCGGCTTCCTGGACATCTACACCGAAGTTGGTTTATGTATTTATCACTTATAATCTGGTATCTACTATCATCTATACTGCAATCAATGTACCGTATTCTGCGTTAAATGCATTGATGACACAGGATCCATATGAGAGATCTGTATTAAGTATTTTCAGAAATCTGCTTGCAACAGCAGGAACACTTACAATAAATACATTTACATTGCCGTTGGTAGAATATTTTGGAAACAATGCATCTGCATGGACAAAAACATTTGTTATATTTGGATTTGTTTCTGTTGCCGCTTTTCTCTGCACCTTCTTTGGGACAAAAGAAAGAGTAAGAGCAACAGAAACGGGAGAACAGAAAGTAGAAAAAAATGTTCCCTTTGTGACTGGAATCAAGGCTCTTTTTCAGAATAAATACTGGATTATGATGACAGGAATGCTGGCACTTTTCTTTCTGATGTATTCTGTAAACGGTGGCGCAACTGTATATTATGCAAAAGATATTCTGGGGGATAAAAATCTTGTAAGTACCATCAATGGAATCTTTAACGTCGTACAGATTCTGGCAATGTTCTTCATTGCAATGCTGGTAAAAAAATATGGAAAAAGAAATGTATTTTCAATAGGACTTATCCTGGATATTATAGGAATGCTTGTCTTAAATTTCTCAGGAGGTTTCATGTCGATGATCGTGGTCTCCAGCGTCATCCGAGGAATTGGAAATGCCTGTGGTGGTGCAACTATGTGGGCAATGGTATCTGATACTATTGATTACGGAGAGTGGAAAACAGGATATCGTACAGAAGGACTCGTAAACAGTGCCTGCAGTTTTGGGTATAAGATCGGAAACGGTATCGGTTCTGCACTTCTGGGGGTAATTCTGGAAGTTGGCGGATATGTTGGAAATGCAGCGGCACAGACAGCTTCCGCACTGACATCTATCAGAATTTGTTTTGTATGGATTCCCATTGCAGTTTATGTATGTGGTCTGATCATTATGAAATTTTATCATTTGGACAGAGAGTTTGACGGTATTATTGCCGATCTGAAAGAACGTAATAAATAACAGGAAACAATGGAGGTTTGGACAAAATGAAGATTAAAGGAGTTAATCTTGGAAACTGGCTGGTTCTGGAAAAATGGATGAATCCGGCTTTGTTTGAAGGCACAACAGCGGAAGATGAATATTATCTTCCGCGCCAGCTTTCCCCGGAAGTGTATGAGGCAAGGATTAAGATCCATCGCTCAGAATACATTACAGAACGTGATTTTATAACAATCAAAAGAATGGGACTTGATTCAGTGAGGATTCCGGTACCATATTTTATTTTTGGAGACAGAGAACCGTTTATCGGCTGTATTGAGGAACTGGATAAAGCATTTAACTGGGCAGAAAAATATGGACTGACAATTCTGATTGATCTTCATACTGTTCCGTTAAGTCAGAATGGTTTTGATAACGGGGGATTGAGCGGTATATGTAAATGGGCACAGAATCCAGATGAAGTAGAATTTGTGCTTGGCGTACTGGAACGTCTTGCAAAACGATATGGTGAAAGAAAAGGTCTTATGGGAATCCAGCCTTTGAATGAGCCAATTACGGAAAAGATGTGGAATACTATGGATGTGCAGCATCGATATCCTCCGGTTGATGCGGAACTTGCAGAAGGATCAGCACCGATTACTATGGAGTTTCTCCGTAAATTTTATCTGGATGCTTATGATTGTATCAGCAGATATATGCCGAAAGAGAAATATGTGGTTATCCATGATGGATTTGATCTCATGGCGTGGAAAGATTTTATGCAGGAAGAAAAATATTCCAATGTAATTCTGGATACCCATCAATATCTGATGTTTGCTGAATCCGAAGGCTGTGAACAGACTCTGGAGGCTTATAAGAAATATATCAAAGAGGAATTAGAACCAAAGATTGTGGAAATGGAGAACTATTTCCCGGTTATCTGTGGAGAGTGGTGTCTGTTTAATTCTCTTGCCTGTGGCTGTGATACAAAAGGTGGCCAGAGCGTTTTGAATGGAGTGGAAGGAAATTCAGAAGAGACAGTCAGTGCCGGAGAAAAGAAAAAAATATATAATGCTCTGGCAAAGGCTCAGTTTGAGACATGGAACAGAGGCAGCGGTTACTATTACTGGAGCTACAAACTTCTCACAGATACAGTAAATACACCCGGATGGATCGGATGGGACAGCTGGGATCTGGGACGTAGTGTTGATTTTGGATGGATTGTGATGGAATGATACAAGGAGGAAAATATAATGATAAAAAATCCAATACTTCCGGGATTTAATCCGGATCCATGCATTTGCCGCAAAGGCGATGATTATTATATGGCAGTTTCTACCTTTGAATGGTTCCCTGGAATCCCCATTTATCATTCCAGAGATCTGAAAAACTGGGAGCTATATACACATGTGCTGACAGATGATGAAGAAGTAGATCTGAAGAAACTTCCCAGTGCCAAGGGAATCTGGGCGCCATGTCTGACTTACTGTGAAGCAGAGGATATGTTTTATGTAGTTTATGGTGTAATGAATTCCATGAATGCCAGATATTTTGATGTAGACAATTTCCTGATCTGCTCCAGAGACATTAAAGGTCCATGGAGCAAACCTGTTTATCTGCATTCTTCCGGATTTGATGCGTCTTTATTTCATGATACCAACGGAAAGAAGTATATTGTTTCGCTGGAATGGGAAACAAGAGAAGGATATGAAAAACCAGGTGCAATCTGTATGGTGGAATATTCTCCGGAAAATCAGGAAATTGTAGGATATCCAAAAAGAATCTGGAGAGGCGGTACAGACAGAGGCTGCATCGAAGCTCCTCATCTGACAAAGCGCGGAGAGTATTATTATATTATGTGTGCGGAAGGCGGTACAGGATATAACCACTGTGTTACTATGGGGCGTTCCAAAAATGTCTGGGGTCCATATGAAAAAGATCCGAAGAATCCTATTGTGACCAGTGTACCCGGAGAATCCTATGAGAGACAGGATCCGGATCATCTGAAGCCGAAGTATTATAATCCGGATTCTGTTCTTCAGAAGTCCGGACATGGAAGCTACGTTGAGCTTCCTACCGGTGAGGTGTATCTGGTACATCTCTGCGCCAGACCTTTTGTACCGGAACTGCGCTGTACTCTGGGGAGAGAAACTGCAATCCAGAAAATGATGTGGACAGAGGATAACTGGCTGCGTATGGCAGATGACAGTAATCTTGCAAAGCTGGAAGTACCTGAGAGTTCTCTGCCGGAATATCCTGTGGAGAAAACACCGGATTTTGATGATTTTGACGGGGATGAGCTTGGCAATTTCTATTATTCACCCCGCATTATGCCTCAGAGATTTGCCGATGTAAAAGCAAGAAAAGGTTACGTCCGTATTCGGGGGCAGGAGTCAAGGACTTCTCTGAATAGAGTCAGCATTCTTGCAAGAAAGCTGACCAGTGTTTATGCAAGAATTACCACAAAGATGGAATTTGTGCCGGAAGTTCACCAGCACAGTGCAGGATTGATCCTGTATTATGACAATATGAACTATATCAATCTTCGCAAATATTACAGTGAAACTCTGGGACAGAGTGCATTGTCCATTATCCATCTGGAAAATGGTGTGAAAACAGAATTTCTGAATACAAGAATCCCAGTAGAGGATAAGCCCATTTATCTGCGCCTTTATATCGAAGGAAGAAAATCCTGGTTTGAGTGGAGCTATGATGGGGAAAGTTATGAGAAGATTGGACGTATTTTTGATACTACAAGATTTTCGGATGAGTATTGTAAATACGGTGAATTCACAGGAACTATGGTAGGCATTACCTGCGCAGACCGTGTGCTTCATAAGAAATGCGCTGATTTTGATTTCTTTGAGTATAAAGCGGATGAAAGCCGCATGGTGGAGTAATGTAAAAATAATTGTAACACAGAAAAACAGGCATCGATGAAACAGATATCGAAGCCTGTTTTTCTGCGTTGCCGGAAATTATTTTGTAATATTCCTGTGACATAAAAAGTCCTATGCAGGCTATTATGATTGTCAGGTGCAGGTGAAGAGGGTATAATAGTTGTAATTATTTAACCAAATCAAGGAAGTCTCTGCTTCAATTGTAAAGAGCAATAAGTAGTAGGTGGGGACTTACTTGTATCAGAAGGAGTGTTTATATGAAACCAACTATTTTATTAATAAATTTTCAGGATCAGCAGAAGCTTCGCAAGTTAAAGATGGCATTACTGCCTTTTAAGATACGTTTAAAAACTGTAGAAACTCAGGACTATAGTCAGCCAATCGGATATCTGGCAGGAGTGAAGGGGGTTTCTCAGGTGCAGATTCCATCAGCGCTGATCTCTCAGGAGCAGATGGAGAAGGAAATGCTGATCCTTGCAGGAATCACGGGGAATCTGTTTGACCAGGTGCTCTATACTTTACGCAAAGCAGGAACACCTGTGGATTACAAGGCGGTTCTGACGGAGCATAATCAGAACTGGAACTGTATGCAACTTTATAAAGAACTGGAGAAAGAACATAATATGTATCATCCGTCTTAAATGAATGAAACAGAAAGCCCAAACGCTGTGTATCCTGCGGTGTCTATGTGACTAAGTGTCCTACCAGAAGCGAGAAGAAATATTGCTGCCTTACTTCATAAAAATTACTCCATAATGTTCCTGTAATACGTCTGATTATCACATAATTGTAAATGGTATGTATAACAATAAAACACATAGAATATATATAAATATGTTACATGTAATATATCAATCTAATCTCTAAACCGCTATACTAAATGTATGCTGAAATTGT
Organism: Blautia sp. 1001283B150304_161114_C9; assembly: GCF_015668165.1. Classification (NCBI taxonomy): domain Bacteria; kingdom Bacillati; phylum Bacillota; class Clostridia; order Lachnospirales; family Lachnospiraceae; genus Blautia; species Blautia sp. 1001283B150304_161114_C9. Next base: position 51,480 of record NZ_JADPGO010000003.1, read on the forward strand.
ATAAAAATGAATACAAAGAGAAAAATCAAAGGAGAAAAAAATGAAAGCAGTAATCGCAATTGATTCTCTAAAAGGAAGTCTGAGTTCCATGGAAGCAGGATATGCTGCTGCTGACGGAATCCGCAGAGTTCATGGTCAGGATGCAGAAATTATAGTAAGACCACTGGCTGATGGCGGGGAAGGCACAGTGGAAGCACTGGTGAGTGGTATGAATGGTATCATACAGAATGTGATGGTTACAGGTCCGCTTGGAACGCCGGTGAATTGTGAATATGGAATCATTGAAAGCAGTCATACCGCTGTGATTGAAATGTCAGGTGCGGCAGGTATCACACTTGTTCCTGATGAAAAACGAAATCCACTTTACACTACAACTTATGGTGTGGGAGAAGTGATTAAAGATGCTATTTCCAAAGGCTGCCGCCGGTTTATTGTAGGAATTGGAGGAAGTGCTACCAATGATGGTGGAATTGGAATGCTTCAGGCATTGGGATATGGTTTTCTTGATAAAGAAGGAAAACAGGTTCCTTTTGGTGCCAGAGGACTGGAGGTACTGGAGGAGATTACCGATACATATGTACTGCCTGAACTGGCAGAATGTGAATTTCGTGTTGCCTGTGATGTAACAAATATTCTCTGTGGAGAGGAAGGATGCAGTGCAGTATTCGGACCGCAGAAAGGGGCAACCCCCTCTATGATTATGCAGATGGATAAATGGCTGGAAAAATATGCCGCACTTGCAGAGAAAAAATGCACAAAGATCAATGCCAACCAGGCAGGTACGGGTGCAGCAGGAGGCCTGGGATTTGCATTTTTGAGTTTTACCAATGCAGTTCTAGAGTCTGGGATTAAGATTGTGCTGGAAGAAACTTCTCTGGAAAAATATATGGAAAATGCTGACATTGTGATTACAGGAGAAGGCAGACTGGATGGTCAGACTGCCATGGGAAAAGCACCTGTAGGTGTGGCACGTCTGGCAAAGAAGCATAACATTCCTGTGACTGCTTTTGCAGGAAGTGTTACAAAAGAGGCCATTGCCTGCAATCAGAACGGAATTGATGCATTTTTCCCGATTTTAAGAGGAGTAACTACTCTGGAAGATGCTATGAAACCGGAAAATGCAAAGGCTAACATGGCGGATACGGTAGAACAGGTATTTCGTCTGCTGAACATAAGGAGGAAATAAAGAATGGATTATAGTTTTACAACCATAGGTGCTCTGATTGGAATGGCAGTTGCGATTATTCTGATCATAAAAAAAGTTCAGCCCGCTTATAGCCTGATTTTTGGTGCTCTTATTGGCGGAGTAATCGGAAGTGGAAATCTGATATTGACTGTCGATACTATGGTAAGTGGAGCGCAGAGTATGATTTCTTCTGTACTGAGAATTATGACTTCCGGTATTCTGGCGGGAACTCTTATTAAAACCGGAGCTGCGGAAAAAATTGCAGAAGTAATTGTACAGAAATTGGGAGAGAAACGAGCCCTTATTGCTGTTGCGGCTGCAACAATGGTAATATGTGCAGTAGGTGTTTTTGTGGATATTTCAGTTATTACAGTAGCACCTATTGCACTGGCGATTGGAAAAAAAGCAGGATATAATAAAGCTTCTCTTCTTTTGGCAATGATTGGTGGAGGAAAAGCAGGAAATATTATTTCTCCAAACCCAAATACAATTGCTGTTTCTGAAGCGTTCCAGGTTGATCTTACATCTCTGATGATAAAAAATATTATTCCGGCAGTTTGTGCATTAATTGTAACTGTAATTATTGCAACAATACTGTCAAAAAAAGCAGGAACGATGGTTAGTGATCAGGATTTGGAAAAACATGCAGACAATAAAAAACTTCCAACTTTTATTCAGGCATTTGCAGGTCCGCTGACAGTTATTATACTTTTGGCACTGCGTCCGATATTTTCTATTGTAATTGATCCATTGATCGCCCTTCCACTTGGCGGTCTGGTGTGTGCAATTGCATGTGGAAGCCTGGTACAATTCCGTGAGTTTGCAGAATTTGGTCTTAGTAAGGTGGCAGGAGTATCTATTCTTCTTATTGGAACAGGAACTATTGCAGGAATCATTAAAGCATCTGCTTTACAGTATGATGTGATTTCTCTATTGGAAATGATGAAGATGCCGGCATTTATTCTTGCGCCGATTGCAGGTATTCTGATGGCAGGAGCTACTGCATCTACTACAGCCGGTGCGACCATTGCGTCTCAGACTTTTGCACAAACACTGTTAAATGCAGGAATTCCGGCTATTTCTGCAGGAGCTATGATTCATGCCGGTGCAACAGTAATCGATTCTCTGCCGCATGGTTCTTTTTTCCACGCGACAGGTGGTTCTGTAGGAATGAATATTAAGGAAAGAATGAAATTGATTCCGTTTGAGGCATGTATTGGTCTTACGAGTACAATTGTGGCGGTAATTGTGTATCTGATATAAAGATATCAAATCCTGATACTACAGTTTCCCAGCCAGGTACAGAAGAACGGCATCTTTAAATCTACGTGGATTCAGCCCGGTTTTTCTGTAGATATGATTGAGTTTGTATTGAAGTGTGTTTTTGTGTAAAAAAAGCTTTTCACAGGTATTATGCAGAGACATATCCTGATCAAAATAGGTGGTTATAATTTTGAGTTCTTCTCCGGTAAGATTTGTAATAGTCCGGGAGAGGAACTCTTCTTTTTCTTGTTTCCCTGATCCGGAGAGAAGGAGTTCCAGCGTGAGATTATCATACATTACAAAATTTTTATCAGGATTAGTTATGCTTTTCAAAGCCGTCACAGCGGAAGAATAAGATTCTGCCAGCTGATAGATGGAAGTGCTCTTTCCAACTGCGATTTTCAGAAGCTTCTGCTGTTCTGCGGAAAACTGCTTTAGTATAAAGGATTTTCTGTCAAAAAGTTCAGAATCTGCAACTGCCAGATACTCATCTGGATAATGAAAGGCATATAAATTCAGAGGAAAAATGGAAAACATCTGAGTTACTTTCTGTTCCAGAAGTGAAAAATTAGCCATATTATATCTTGCATTTATCTGTAGCAATATGAGTCGTTTGGAAGTTTGAACATCTACAGAAAACTCTGCCAGGAGACTCTGGATATATTCCATATTGAGATTCTGATTACGAATCAGAGAATCGATGATATACTGACGCTTATCATTTTGATTACGGCTGATCATATTCAGCTCCTGTTCGCGGATTAGAAGATTGGTGATGCGTTCTGCCAGATGGGCATATTTTCTCACGGTATCTGGTTCACCGGTAATACCGATCACAGCCAGTAAAGACTGGTTATGGTAAACCGGCATATTAATCCCTTTCTGACTGCCGTAGAAGCTATTGTCAGAAGATACTTCGATAGTATTTCCTGTGGCTGCAGCTTTCTGCCCGATTTCGTGGAAAGTTCCAACTCTTTCCGGATTAGTGCTGGCAAAAATAATCCCGGACTGATCAATAAAATTAACATCCTGGCCGCATACGTCTTTTACAGTATTGACAATCTGTGTAGCAAGGGAGTGATCTATTTTTATCTGCATGATAATTTCTCCATTATATGAATTCTTCAGGGAATTGTGCTGTCTATTGATATTGTATCCTATATGTGTTTAGGATACAATTGTTAGTTTTTATCATTGCCGGTTTCTTACAGACTGATAAAAACAAAAAACTTGAGGTACATAGTAAACTGTAATTTTATGTTTCCCTTTTGTAGAAATTGCAATGTTGAGAAACCTGAGAAGATATAGTAAAATTATTGCAGTAACTATTTATGCCACTGGTAGTGTCACAAATAGGAAAATAATTATATGGGTAAAATGAAATCAATTTATAGCAATCCTATGAAATAATGCATCTTAATCCAGCCCATCAGAGTGTGAAATCCTGCGTCAGATATCTTTGCCGTGCGTCAGCACGCCTGCAGATATCTTCCTTGTCTTTCGCACTCTGCTGAACTGTCTTAAATGCATTATTTACGAGGATTGCTATAGCAGAATTGTCTCAGATGAATTATTTATGAGGATTGCTATAGAAAAAAATTAATGGTATATAAGGGAGAAACCATATGACACTAACACAGATGAATTATATCATCACAATTTCCGAAACTGGTTCATTAAATAAAGCTGCGGAGGCGTTGTATATTTCCCAGCCTTCTCTGACCAATGCTGTGAAGGAGCTGGAGAAGGAGCTTGGAATCATTATATTCAACCGTAGCGGCCGTGGTGTGACGCTGACCAATGACGGGACAGAATTTCTGATGTATGCCCGTCAGATATATGGACAGTATGAGAGTGTGGTTGAGAAATACAGTGAGGGTGGTTCCTATAAGAAGAAGTTCGGCGTTTCCACCCAGCATTATTCTTTTGCAGTGAAAGCATTCGTGGATATGGTGCAGAAGTTTGATGTGTCAGAATATGAATTTGCCATCAGGGAGACAAAGACTGCAGATGTGATCAGTGACGTCAGCACTATGAAAAGCGAGGTGGGAGTACTTTATCTCAGTGATTTCAACAGAAAGGCACTGTTAAAGCTTCTCCACTCTGCGAATCTGGAGTTTCATCATTTGATTGACTGTCAGGCATATGTATATTTGTGGAAAAATCATCCACTGGCAAATGAGAAATCTATCAGCTACAGCCAGCTAGCTAAATACCCCTGCTTGTCCTTCGAACAGGGAGATAAGAGCAGTTTTTATCTGTCAGAGGAGATTCTGTCTACCAATGAATATTCCAGAACAGTCAAGGCTTCAGACCGAGCGACTATGCTGAATCTGATGGTAGGACTCAATGGCTATACCCTGTGTTCAGGGATTATCTGTGAGGAGCTTAATGGCAGTGATTATCTGGCAATTCCCTTCGAAGGGGATGAGCAGAACCAGAACAGCGACATGGAGATTGGCTATATTACTAGAAAGAATTCAATCCTCAGTAAGGTGGGGAATCTGTATGTCTCTTCACTGAAGAAATATCTGGAGCAGAATACTTCTTTTTCATAAGGAGAAAACAATGAGTCAGAAAAAAGTACAGATAAAAAAGACTCTTGGTCAGCAAACCGAGGATCAGCTAATGAAGTACATCTTAGATAATCAAATTGCAATTGGTGAGAAAATTCCAAATGAATTTGAGCTTGCTGGGATATTTGATGTAGGAAGAAGTACAATTCGTGAGGCTGTGAAGGGGCTGGTAAGCCGTGGGATTCTGGAAGTGCGGCGTGGAGACGGAACTTATGTGATCAGTACAGTTTATATGGAGAATGATGTTCTGGGATTTGGGCAGATAAAAGACAGATATCAGCTGGCATTAGATCTTTTTGATGTCCGTCTGATGATTGAACCGGAGATTGTCACATGGGCATGTAGAAAGGCAACGAAGGAACAGATTGCGAAACTTCGTGAATTATGTAATGAAGTTGAGAGGCTATACAAGCAAGGGTATAATCATATCCAGAAAGATATAGAATTCCATAGTTATCTGGCGAAACTCAGTGGAAATATGGTAGTAGAGCGTCTGATCCCTGTAATCAATACATCAGTTGTGATATTTGCCAATATCACATACAGAACTCTGATGCAGGAAACTCTGGAAACACACAGGGCAATTGTTAACTCTATTGAACATAAAGATCCTGTAGGGGCAAAATGTGCCATGAATATGCACCTGACCTATAACCGGCAGGTAATCATGGAATTTCTGGAAAAAAAGAAAAAAGTAAGAAAAAATCATGAACCAGATGATATATAAGTACATCTGCTATTAATCAATCAAACAAGAATAATAATGTAAATACATCAGACGTATTGAATGTTATAAAAACGTTTTTTAATGAAAGATAGTAAAAATATACAAAAAACAGGCGGTGAACAAGGAAAAATCACCGCCTGTTTTTGTCGTTTTGCAGAAAAAAATATACATACGTCATATGTATTGAAAGCTGAAAATCCAATTGTTATAGTGTAGCCATGATCAAGCAAGGCGCCGGAAATATAAAAATAGTTACAACACATATTCATCAGGAGGAATTTATAATGAGTGACTTTGTTGCTTCTCCAGAAAGGCTGATTACAGGTGCGCTTCTGGGATTTGCTGTATTGTAAAGTACAACCTTTTATCGCGATCATGTCATCTGCGCTGATCATAGGTCTGGTGGCAGGAATGCCATTCGACATGATTACAGATACATTAGCGGAAGGTGTTGGTACAACTCTGCAGACAATTGCGATTCTGATTGGTCTGGGCTTTATGTTTGGAGCGATTCTACAGGTATCTGGTGGTGTGGAAGTCATTGCGGACACACTGTTAAAGGTATTTGGTGAGAAAAAGTTCCGTGGGCACTTGGAATCACTGGTCTGATCGTTGGAATGCCCGTATTTTTTGAATCCGGACTTCTGATTCTGATCCCGGTTGCATTTGGTATTGCGCGAAAAACAGGAAAATCAGTATTCTGTTATTCTATCCCATTACTGGCGGGCCTTGCGATTGGTCATGCTTTTGTACCACCGACACCGGGACCGGTTCTGGTGGCAGAGATGCTGAATGTAGAACTTAGTTATGTTATTATTCTTGGAATTATTATTGGAATCCCGGCAATGATCCTGGCAGGACCGGTGTTTGGAAAATTTGCCGGAAATAATATTCCGTTTATGAAACCGGCTCAGCTAGTGGTGGCATTTCTGGTAGCAGCGGCGGTCAGAGTGTCTGTTGGATCGGCTACAGTATCTATGACTATGGCAGCAGGTATCATCGCTTCCATGCCTATGGTTTCAGGTCTTTCACAGTTGCAGCTTGCAACACTTACTATCGCGATTGCAGCAGGAGGAACAGCCTTCAGCCATGTAAATGACTCCGGTTTCTGGCTTTCCAAATCTTTATTTGAAGTTGATGAAAAGACAAATCTGAAAACATGGACAGTGATGGAAACGATTGTTGGTTTAGTAGGAATTGTTGGAGCAACGATCGTATGGTTTATCGTTTCATAATAAAAAATTACCATATATATTTTAGCACATGTTTGAAAAATGCTCTGGTTATTTCGAAAATGATGTACTGGTGTACAAACAGGTTGATTTCTCGAATAATCTTACGTCTAAATTGCTTAGCAGGAGGAAAAATCATGAATTTAAAAAGTCAGGAAATGCGTAAATTAGCGCCGGAATTAGACCCATTAAGAATCGGAACAGGATGGAAAAAGGAAGATCTTGGGAAACCGCAGATTATGGTTGAAAGCACTTATGGTGACAGTCATCCGGGAAGCGGACATTTAAATATATTGGTAGAAGAAGTCAGAAAAGGTGTTGCAGAAGCCGGAGGCTTTGGAGCGCGTTACTTCTGTACTGATATCTGCGACGGGGAAAGTCAGGGAACAGATGGAATTAATTACAGTCTGGCAAGCCGGGAAATGATTGCAAATATGATAGAGATTCATGCCAATGCGACTCCATTTGATGCAGGTGTCTATCTTTCCAGCTGTGATAAAGGAATGCCGGGAAATCTGATTGGGCTGGCAAGAGTCAATATTCCAGCCGTTGTTGTTCCTGGTGGAACAATGAATGCCGGACCAGAGATGCTTACTCTTGAACAGCTTGGCATGTACAGCGCGAAATATGAGAGAGGCGAAATTGATGAGGCAAAGCTGGACTGGGCTAAATGTAATGCATGTCCAAGCTGTGGAGCATGCTCTTTTATAGGAACTGCATCAACCATGCAGATTATGGCAGAAGCGTTAGGACTTGCACTTCCGGGAAGCGCATTAATGCCGGCAACCAGCCCGGATCTTCTGGCATATGCAAGAGAGGCCGGAAGACAGGCGGTGAAATTGGCGCAGACAGAGAATATGCGTCCAAGTGATATTGTGACAATGGAAAGTTTTGAAAATGCAATTCTGGTTCACGCAGCAATTTCAGGAAGTACAAACTGTCTTCTACATATTCCGGCAATCGCACATGAGTTTGGAATAGAAATTACAGGAGATACTTTTGACCGCCTTCACAGAAATGCAAGATATCTGTTAGATGTTCGTCCGGCTGGAAGATGGCCTGCAGAATGCTTCTATTATGCAGGAGGAGTTCCGGCCATCATGGAAGAAATTAAAGAACATCTGCATCTTGATGTAATGACGGTAACAGGAAAGACTCTTGGTGAAAATCTTGATGATCTGAAAAAGAACGGATTTTATGAGAAATGTGATAAATGGCTGCAGGAATTTAATCAGAGATATGGTATTAAAATTTCAAAAGAAGATATTATCCGTCCATATGACAAAGCCATTGGAACAGATGGAAGCATTGCAGTATTAAGAGGTAATCTTGCGCCTGAAGGTGCTGTTATCAAACATACGGCGTGTCCGAAAGAAATGTTCAAGTCGGTTCTTCGTGCGAGACCATTTGACAGTGAGGAAGAATGTCTGGATGCGGTTCTTAAACATAAAGTTCAGAAAGGTGATGCTGTCTTTATCCGTTATGAAGGACCAAAAGGAAGCGGAATGCCGGAAATGTTTTATACATCTGAGGCAATCAGCAGTGATAAAGAATTAGGAAAAAGTATCGCTCTGATCACAGATGGAAGATTCTCAGGAGCTTCAACAGGTCCGGTGATCGGACATTGCAGCCCTGAGGCAGTAGATGGCGGTCCTATCGCTCTGGTAAAAGAAGGCGATCTGATTGAAATTGATGTAATGGAGCGAAAACTGAATATCATTGGAATTGCCGGAGAGCGCAAAACAGCAGAAGAGATTGATGAGATACTAAAAGAAAGACGCAAAAACTGGAGACCAAGAGAGCCGAAATATAGAAAAGGGGTTTTGAGATTATTCAGTCAGCATGCGGCAAGTCCGATGAAGGGTGCATATCTGGAATATTGATCAAATGGGATATGAGAAAAGGAATTGATTATGTATCAGGAAGAAAATAGAAAACAAAGATTTATAACAATGGGTGAAATTATGCTGCGTCTGACTCCTCCTGACTGTGAAAAAATCCGGACGGCAGATTGTTTTGAAGCGAGATATGGAGGAAGTGAGGCGAATGTGGCATTGTCTCTGGCAAATCTTGGGATAGACAGCTCATACTTTACGGTTGTACCGGATAATAGCCTTGGAAAAAGTGCGATAAGAATGATGAAAAGTAATGATGTTGACTGTACACCTGTAATTTTCAGTAGATCTGAAGAAACTCCGACACATAGATTAGGAACATATTATCTGGAGACTGGGTATGGGATTCGTCCAAGTAAGGTCATTTATGACAGAAAACACAGTGCTTTTGATGAGTATGATTTTACTAAGGTCGATCTGGAAAAATTACTGGATGGCTATACCTGGCTGCATTTAAGTGGGATTACCCCTGCTTTGGGAGAGCGTTGCAGAAAAATGATCATAGACTGTCTGAAAATTGCAAAAAAGAATGGAATCACCGTCAGCTTTGATGGAAATTTCAGAAGTACATTATGGAGCTGGGAAGAGGCAAGAGAATTCTGTACAGCGTGTCTTCCGTATGTCGATGTTTTGATGGGAATAGAACCATATCACTTATGGAAAGACGAAAATAATTACAGTGCAGGAGACGTGAAGGATGATATCCCATTTCAGCCAGATTTAGAACAGCAAGAGATAGTCTTCAATGCATTTGTTAAAAGATATCCGAATCTGAAATGTATTGCCAGACATGTACGATATTCTCCAAGCTGTAGTGAAAACAGTCTGAAAGCATATCTGTGGTATGAGGGAAAGACTTATGAGAGCAGAAAACTGACATTTAATATTCTGGATCGTGTTGGCGGTGGGGATGCGTTTGTAAGTGGAATTATTTACGCACTTATGCAGAAATTTACTCCGGAAGATACCGTAAATTTCGGAGTGGCCAGCAGTGCGATCAAACATACACTTCATGGAGATGGAAACATTACCGATGATGTTTCACTGATCCGTCATGTGATGCAGATGAATTTTGATATTAAAAGATAAAGGGGCAGAGATTATGAAAACAATAGAAGAACAGTTTCAGAAATTAGGAGTAGTGCCGGTTGTTGTTCTGGAAGATAAAAAAGATGCGATTCCTTTAGCAAAGGCTCTGTCTGAGGGCGGACTTCCATGTGCGGAAGTAACATTCCGTACAGAGGCAGCGGCAGAAAGTATTCGTCTGATGTCAGAAACATATCCGGATATGCTGGTAGGAGCGGGAACTGTACTGACTACAGAGCAGGTAGATCTTGCAGTGAAATCTGGTGCAAAATTTATTGTAAGTCCAGGGTTTGACCCGGAAATTGTGGATTATTGCCTGAAAAAAAACATTCCGGTATTTCCTGGATGTATTTCCCCTTCAGAAGTTGCCCAGGCTGTAAAAAGAGGATTGAAAGTGGTTAAATTTTTCCCGGCAGAGCAGGCTGGTGGAATTGCCATGATAAAGGCAATGGCAGCACCATACCAGAACCTTAAATTTATGCCGACAGGAGGAATAAATACCGGAAATTTGAAAGACTATTTATCCTGTGATAAGATTCTGTGCTGTGGCGGAAGCTGGATGGTAAAGGGAGATATGATCAGAAACGGTGAATTTGATCAGATTCAGGTTATGGTAAAAGAAGCAAAGGAATTAGCGGATGAGATTCGCTTTAAATAAAATATATTAAAAATATTGGAGCCTTAGCTTTGGCTCTGATGTTATAAAATGTCGAAATAAGGAAAAACTCTCGTTTATGGAATATGATATGCGAGAGTTTTTTTGTTTGGCTGTTGAGAACAGTTATGAGTGAACAATAATCTTGTTTACTTTAACCGAATTAGCTGCGAAGCAGGTATTAAGTGACTTTTATATTCTTCTGTTATAGAATACAAGTAATGATGTTAGGGTCAAAAGGCATTTTGCCCCTAACTTGATATCTACGAATTGCTCCGCTGCAAAGCAGTTCCCGCAATTCTCAAAGTAATTATTGAGGTAAAAGGATATCTTATTATAGATATACAAGCAGGAGGAAATCAAAATGGGGTTACAATGCAATGATGAGATGCAGGAAGATGTAATGTCGGAAACAGATATTATAGAAGCAAAGGAACAAGTATCCAGTGTCATTTTTGAGCATCAGGAGCAGGAAATTCCTCATAATCCTTATGATCAGGAATTGCGCGAAATGGATAGTATTCGACGTGGTGATGTGGAAATGCTTAAACACAGTATGTCGGAAACCTATCGCGGGGAAATTGGGCAGCTGGCCAGAAATCCAGTCCGGCAGGCGAAGAATGTTGCTATCTGTGTTATCACCCTTGCTTCCCGTGCTGCTATCGATGGCGGAATGGTTCCGGAAGAGGCATTTTCTATGGTGGATGGATATATTTTAAAGATTGAGGACATGAATAATGCAGTAAAGATTAATTCCATGATGCGTCAGGCAGAATATGAGTTTGCAGAGCGTGTGGCAGAAATTCATAAGAACCAGCACAAAAATGAGCTGGTCGAACGGACAAAGAATTATATTTATCAGAATCTTCACAGTGAAATCGTAATAGGAGAAATCGGGCAGAAAATAGGAGTAAATACCAGCTACCTATCGGATCTTTTTCATAAGATTGAAGGGATTACCATACAGCAATATATCCGTAAAGAAAAAATACGTCTTGCCGAAAATATGCTTCGTTATTCTGATTATGAAGTAAAAGAGATTGCAAATTATCTTTCTTTCTGCTCACAGAGTTATTTCGGGAATATTTTCCGTCAGCAGACAGGAATGACACCTGCCAGATACAGAAAGAAATATGGAAAATGGAAAGAACAAAAATAAATGATATTCACCTAAAATAGATGATAGAATAATCCGCACGACTTGGTTAATATAAAGTTCATAAGAAATCAACAGCTAATTGGACAGATATTAACAGGAGGATATTATTATAATGAAGGAACTTCTTTTCGGAGCGGCATATTATGATGAATATATGCCATATGACCGTCTGCAGCAGGATGTTGCAATGATGAAAAAAGCAGGAATCAATACAGTAAGGATTGCAGAGTCTACATGGAGTACCTGTGAGCCGCAGGAGGGTGTGTTTGACTTTTCTCATGTAGAACGTGTAATGGACGCAATGGAAGAGGCAGGAATCAATGTCATCATTGGAACTCCTACTTATGCGATTCCTACATGGATGGTGAAGTCTCATCCGGATGTAATGGCAGAGACTGTAAATGGCAGAGGTATTTACGGAGCCCGTCAGATCATGGACATTACTCATCCGGTGTATCGTTTCTATGCAGAGCGTGTGATCCGTAAATTAATGGAGTGTACCGCACACAGAAAATGCGTTATTGGTTTTCAGGTAGACAATGAAACCAAATACTACGGAACAGCCGGAAAGAATGTGCAGGAGAAATTTGTGAAATATCTCCGCAGGAAATTTAATAATGATCTGGATGCCATGAATCATGAATTTGGTCTGGATTACTGGAGCAACCGCATCAATGCGTGGGAAGATTTCCCTGATGTGAGAGGAACGATCAATGGAAGCCTCGGAGCTGAATTTGAGAAGTTCCAGAGAACGCTGGTGGACGAATTCTTAAGCTGGCAGGCAGATATCGTAAATGAATACCGCAGAGAAGATCAGTTTATCACTCATAATTTTGACTTTGAATGGCGGGGATATTCCTATGGAGTACAGCCTGATGTAAACCATTACCATGCAGCGAAGGCACTGACGATTGCAGGCACAGATATTTATCATCCGACACAGGATGATCTGACAGGGGCAGAGATTGCATTTGGCGGTGATATGACACGTTCTTTAAAGAGAGATAACTATCTTGTTCTGGAAACAGAAGCTCAGGGTTATCCGGGATGGACTCCGTATAAGGGACAGCTCAGACTTCAGGGTTATAGTCACCTTGCAAGTGGTTCTAACAGCGTAATGTACTGGCATTGGCATTCTATTCATAATTCTTTTGAGACATACTGGAAGGGACTTCTCAGTCATGACATGCAGGAGAATGCACCGTATCGCGAAGCATGTATTATGGGCAAGGAATTCTCAGAAATTGGAAGTCATCTGGTGAATCTGAAGAAGAAAAATGATGTCGCTATCCTTGTAAGTAATGAGGCATTAACGGCTCTCAAGTGGTTCGGAATCGAAGCAACTGCGGCAGGAAATAATGGCATTGGATACAATGATGTTGTTCGCTGGATTTATGATGCACTGTATCAGATGAATATTGAGTGTGACTTCGTATGGCCGGAATCTGATAATCTGGAACAGTATAAAGCAATCTTTGTCCCGGCACTCTATGCAGCACCAGATGAACTTCTGGAAAGACTGAAACAGTATGTGGCAGATGGTGGTACGTTGGTGGCAACATTTAAAACTGCATTTGCGAATGAGAATATTAAGGTAAGTCATGAAATGCAGCCGCATATTTTAAGTAACTGCTTCGGAATCAACTATCAGCAGTTTACCTTCCCGAAGAATGTCGGACTGACTGGAAGTATTATCCGAGAAAGTGGTGCAGATGAAGCAGATAAGAAAAATGAAACAAAAGAAAATATTGAGACTGAAGAAAATACAGATGTGCCTGCAACAGCTAAAGTATTCATGGAATTATTAATGCCACAGGAAGCAGAAGTTCTGGCATCTTATGATCATTATAATTGGAAAGAATATGCAGCAATCACTAAGAATCATTATGAAAAAGGAACTGCCATCTACATTGGTTGCATGACAGATGACAACACTTTAAAAGCAGTGATCACAGAAGCACTTAGGAGCGTTGAGGTAGAGCTTCCGGAATACAGATGGCCGGTGATCGTAAGAAAAGGAACCAACGATCTGGGAAAATGTGTCAGATATATCCTGAACTATTCCGCAGAAGAACAGAAAGTTTCTTATTATGGCAAAAATGGTACAGAGTTGTTATCAGGAGAATCTGTACAGGATGGAGAAAGCATCACGGTTTCACCATGGAATATAAAAATTGTTGAAGAAGCATAAGATATAGGTAATGTAAAACACAGGGAGATTTTTCTTATAGATATTCCTGTGTTTTATATTGCCTTTAAATATTGATATTATATTGTGCAAAAACTATAAAAGACAAAAAAATAACAAATGAATGACAAAAAAAACAAACAAAAAGGACATAATTCTTTCTTTAAATGAAGGTGAAAATTGATAAAATATTCTTATAGAAAACACAGAGATATATACAAATATCACAATCAGGGAGGAAAGAAATAAGATGAAAAAATTTACAGTGTGTTTACTGATCGGTGCAATGGCTGCAAGTATGCTTACCGGCTGTGGAAGCAATGGTGGAAGTTCTGATTCTTCAGACTCAAAAGCAGACAGCAGTTCAGAAACAATGACTATTATGATGAACGGTTCTGATTCAGATGCATTTATGGAAGGATACCGTAAGATCGTTGATGGATTTAATGAGTCCAACGAGTATGGAGTAAAGGTAGAAATTCAGAACATAACCAACGCTGACTATAAGACAAAACTGACAACAATGATGGCTTCTGACTCTGAACCAGATATTATCTTTACATGGCCACTTGGATATCTTGAAAACTTTGTAAATGGTGATAAGGTCATCAGCATTCAGAAATATCTGGATGAAGACGAGGACTGGAAAAATAGTTTCAATGGAGGTATTTTAGATCCTTTAACATATGATGGCGAAGTATATGCAATCCCAACTCAGCAGAGTACAGCTATCATGTATTATAACAAAGCAATTTTTGATAAATATGGTCTTGAAGTTCCGACTACATATGATGAGTATGTGCAGATATGCGACACATTAAAAGAAAATGGAGTTACACCTGTTGCATTAGCTTCTACAGCGGATGATGCATGGCTTGTATCTCAGTATATCCAGCAGCTGAGTGATGGAATTAAAGGCGAGGATCTATTCAACTCTATAAAAGACGGCACAGGAAAATGGAACGATGAAGGTATGGTTGAAGCTGGTAAACTGTTCCAGGAAGAAGTTAATAAAGGATATTTCGAAGATGGATTTACCGGAGTATCAAGAGAAGAGGCACAGTTACAATTTGCAAATGGACAGACAGCGATGTACTTCAACGGATGTTGGGAAATCTCCAATCTGGATAAGAAAGAGAATGCTGCAGAAGCAGAAAATATTAGTTGCTTCTTAATGCCGGCAGTAAATGAAGAATATGCAGGTGTAGAAGTTGGTTCTGTTGATACTTCTTATGCGATTACTAAGAACTGCAAGAATGTAGATGCTGCAGTAGCGCTGTTAAAATATATGACAAACGAAGAATCAACTTCTTTATTACTTTATGATTATGGACGTACCCCAAGTACAAACTTTGATATCGACAATTCAAAATTAACACCGCTGTGTGCAGATTTCATAAATCTTCTGGGAGATGTAAAGGTACAGACACCATGGTTTGACCGTGTAGATACTGATCTTGGAAATGAATTTAACAATACAACAATTGGAATTGCAAACGGTGATGATGTGCAGGAAGCATTTGATACCCTGCAGTCTTATGCAGAAAGCAAGAGTAAATAAACAGATTGTTAAATAAACTGGCGGAACCTGAGATTTTACATCGGGTTTCGCTTGTTAAAAGGGAGAGTTGTCTATGAATAAAGTAATGGGTAATAAGAAAACCATAGCACTTTTTGTATTGCCTGCATTTATTATTTATGCAATCTTTGCATTAGCTCCTATCTTTTATAATGTGTATCTTTCATTATTTGATACAGACCTGATGTCAAAGATGAATTTTGTAGGAATCAAAAATTATCTGAGTCTTTTCAGTGATAAAACATTTAAACATGCATTTGGAAATAATATTCTGATGGTTGTTGGATCTTTGGTGGCACATATGCCATTAGCAATGTTCTTTGGTAATGCAATCTTCAAAAAAATCAAAGGTGCATCATTTTTCCAGACTGTATTTTTCCTTCCATGTGTAATCTGTGGCGTAGCAGTTGGTCTTACATGGACATTCGTTTACAATGGTAACTATGGTCTTTTGAATGGATTCTTAAAGGCAATCGGACTTGGCGGTCTGCAGCAGATGTGGCTGGCTAACAAAGAGACAGCAATGCTTTGTATCATTATTGTTATCATGTGGCAGTATGTTGGTTATCATATGGTAATTCAGCTGGCTGCAATGAGAAATATTGATTCTTCTTTCTATGAGGCTGCTGAGATTGATGGTGCTACGGGCTGGCAGCAGTTTAAGTACATCACATTTCCGCTTATCAAACCAATCCTGAAAATTGACGCGGTTCTGATTATTACAGGTTCTCTGAAATATTACGATCTGGTTGCTGTTATGACTTCAGGTGGACCAAACCATGCAACAGAGGTTATGTCTACATATATGTATTATCAGTCATTTAATATTCTGAATTATGGATACGCCAGTGCAATCGGTGTTGTCTTAATGTTACTGTGTATATTATCTGTAGGAATTTCCAACAGAGTATTCAAGACAGACGAAACAGTGTAGGAGGTGTTGGAAAATGAAGAGAAGTGCCTCAGAAAATATATGGCTCGTTATTAAATATGTATTGCTGATCGGGTTTACGATTCTTTGTGTCTACCCTCTTGTATGGCTGTTTTTGGCATCATTTAAAACGAATGCTGAATTGTATACGAATACATGGGGATTACCGGAACAGTGGTCAATGACAAACTATGTAAATGCAGTTGTAAAAGGTGGTGTATTCAGATACTTTGGAAACTCAGTTATTATTGCTGTTTCTGTGGTTCTGGTTACTGTAATCCTTGCAACAATGGCATCTTATGCAATTGCCAGAATGCATTGGAAGCTTGCAAACCTTACACATAGTATTTTCCTTTTAGGAATGATGATTCCTATTTATGCTCTGGTAATTCCTCTGTTCTCTATTTTTAAGGGGATGGGGCTTCTGGATACACATCTTGCTGTTATTATTCCGCAGATTGCTGTAGGATTTCCGATGGCCATTTTCATTATCTGCGGATTTATGAGAAGTATTCCGACAGAACTTGAAGAGGCAGCAATTATTGACGGATGTACGGTATTTCAGTGTTTCTTTAAGATTATCCTGCCAATAGCAAAATCTTCAGTTGTAACAGTTGCAGTCGTTCAGTTTATCAATGTGTGGAATGATCTTCTGTTGCCGAGAATTTTCCTCACGGACAGTTCAAAAATGACGCTGCCGGTAGGACTTACCAACTTCCAGGCGATGTATTCTACAGACTATGTAGGTATGATCGCGGCAGTTATTATTACAATTATTCCTAGCATTGTAGTTTATATTTTATTACATAAGCAAATTATGGAAGGTATGGTTGCAGGTGCTGTAAAAGGATGATATGATTCAGAAAAAGAAATCGCTGCTTCTTATATGGGGCAGTGATTCTTTGAATCAGGAAAAGGTGGTAATGTTATGAATTTGTTGATTGCAGATGATGAGGCTGTAATTCGCAGGGGACTGCTGAGTCTTGACTGGAAATCAATAGGAATTACAGATGTGTATTCGGTTGCAAATGGAGTAGAAGCGAAAGAACTTTTGTTGAGCACATCGATAGATCTGGTTATTTTTGATATCAGAATGCCCGGTTTCAGTGGACTGGAACTGGCGCAGATGGTGAAAGAACGGTCTATGGATGTGGCCGTTGTACTTTTATCTGGATTTTCAGAATTCGAATATGCAAGATCGGCAATGCGATATGGTGTATATGAATATCTGCTTAAACCGGTTTCTCCAAATGAACTGATGGAAACAATGCATAACGTTATGCACCGTCTGGAACAGAAAAGATTTGAACAGAAGTTATTAAGCCAGAAGGATGAATTTGGGGAAAAGCATGATGCGGTATCGCAGGTAAACAGTCTTTTTGTACAGTCATCCGGTGCAATCAAATCGATTCTGACTGATATCGCGCAGAATTATGAGCAGAATATTTCTTTGGCAGATCTGGCTGAGAAGTATCATTTTTCAGAGAGTTATATTTCACGTAAGATTAAGAAAGAAACAGGCTATACTTTTGTGGATATTCTAAACGGGATTCGTCTGATGTGTGCTGCGAGTCTTCTTAAAACAGGTGAAAAGATAAGCGATGTGTGTGAAAAAACAGGATTTAATGACCAGCATTATTTTTCACAATTGTTTAAGAAAACATTTGGATGTACGCCGTCAAATTATAGAAATGAAAATGGTGAAAATTTCCCGGGACTTTATGAAATACTGAATAGTAAATCAGGAAATGGAAAGTGATATGAGAAGGCGCGATAAATTAAAACAAACTGGTGTTTTAAAAACAAATGGAAGTTTGATGAATAAGATTTTTAAAGTCTATATGCTGTTAATGTTTGTCTCATGTGTTGTTCTGCTGGTTGTTTTCGGAATTCGTTTTTCCAGTGTTTATAACTCACAGGCAAGATCACATATGAACGATGTTACTGTAGCAGCAGAAACAGGATTGGAAGAAAGAATCAGCCAGATTGATCAGCTCTCTGTGTCGATTCTGATCAATAACAGTGTGCAAAAGAACTTAAAAGAAATCAATTATCAGACACTGGTGAATCCGGAAAATACATCCTTTCAAACTGAAAAAGCAGCGATTTCCAGTGAAATCCGAGGAAGTGTTTTTAATGTCTCGGGAATTGTTTCGGCCAGGATTTTTTCTCTGGATAATGTGGAAATTGTAATAGGAACCTCTGGTAAAAGAATCAAAGCAGATGATATTACAAAAGAAAAAATCTATGACCAAAATGGAGGGACACTGTGGGCAGACGATGAAGAAAATGGAATGATTGGGTTATATCGTGCCATTCTAAGTGTTGATGATTTTAAACCTATCGGATATATGATTATTGAGTGTAAAAATTCATATTTCAGTGAAAAACTTCAATCTGTTCCCAGCACGTATAAAAATCGTTTTTACCTTTTGAATAATGATATGGACATTATCGTATCCAGTGAGAAAAATATGTGTGGAAATTCTTTTCCACTGGAAACGAGAGACTTTAAGAATGTAAAAATTGTCAAGGATCCCAGTACAGGAGAGAATAGCTATTTTACATATCAGTATGTGAATAATGGATGGCTTCTGGTTTCCACTATCAATGTGGGACAGTTGTGGAAGAATATAGGAATTGCACTGGTGAGTGTACTTATTACGTTTGGAATCGTGCTTTTGGTTTCTCTGATAATAATGAGATATGCTGCCAGAGTTATGGTAAAACCGACAAAGAAACTGGTAGATAGTATGACTGCATATCAGGAAGGAAACTTTGATTCCCGATTCAAGGTGGAAAGTCAGGATGAGATCAGCCAGATTGGTATGGTTTATAACCAGATGGCGGATAAGGTACAGAATCTGATAGAGAAGAATTATACGCTGGAAATTGCAAACAGAGAGGCTGAGATTGAATTTCTGAAAATGCAGATCAACCCTCATTTTCTGTATAACTGCCTGGATACGATAAGCTGGCTTGGTTTTTCAAATGGAAACAGTGAAATAACGGATCTGGCAGTTGCTCTGGGAAAATTTCTCCGGGCAAGTATCAAAAGGGAAGACTATTATACGGTAAAACAGGAAATGGAGGTTGTAGATAACTATTTATTTATCCAGAAATACAGGTTTGGAGACAAAATAGAGATCAGACATAATATTCCTGATGAAGTGCTGAATTTCTATATACCAAGCTTTATCATTCAGCCGGTTATAGAAAACAGTATTGTACATGGTCTGGAAGAACAGATTGAAAAAGGAATCCTGTGGATCAACATTCAGCTATGTAATAACAAATATCTTCAGTTTAATCTGACGGATAATGGAAAAGGCATGGATGAAGAGCAGTTAAAACAGGTCATTCAGAATTATAGTGATAAAAACAAAAAAAGCAGTATTGGATTGAGTAATGTATATCGAAGGTTGAATTTGCTATATGGAGAAGCATGTGAATTTCATGTGACAAGTGTAGCGGGAGAAGGAACAGAGGTGACTTTCAGGATTCCTGTAATGCAGGTACCTGGCAATCATACTCTGAATGAAACATAAATGTTTAGTGGAGGACATGACAATGAATGCAAAACAGAACTACAAATGGAACGAACTGACAATGGGAACCTGTTATTATCCGGAACACTGGGATAAGAAACTCTGGGCAGATGATCTTGACAGAATGAAGAAGACCGGAATTTCTGTGATCCGTATTGCAGAGTTTGCATGGAGCAAAGTAGAGCCGGAGGAAGGTGTTTTTACCTATGATTTCTTTGATGAATTTCTGGACCTATGCAGTGAAAAGCAGATGAAAGTTATCTTCGGAACACCTACAGCAACTCCTCCTGCATGGCTGACAGAGAAATATCCGGAAGTCTTAAATGCACGGAAAGATGGTGTGCTTCTCAGACATGGAGGAAGAAGACATTATAATTATAACTCACCGGTTTATCAGAGACTTTGTGCAAGGGTTGTGGAGAGAGAAGCTGCTCATTATGCGAAACATCCGGCAATCGTGGGATGGCAGATTGATAATGAAATCAACTGTGAAGTGGATGAGTTTTATTCAGAGGCAGATTCTGTTGCGTTTCGTGAATTTCTCAGAAAACAGTATGGAACTCTGGAGAAATTAAATGAAGCATGGGGAACTACCTTCTGGAATCAGACTTATACAGCATGGGATCAGATTTATGTTCTGCGCCCGGTTTTAACTCGGGGAATTAATCCTCATCAGCATCTGGATTATATCAGATTTATTTCAGAGAGTGCCCGTCATTTCTGTAAAATGCAGGCAGAGATTATCAAAAAATATGTAAAACCGGGAGACTATATCACAACAAATGGTAAATTCTGGAATCTCGACAATCATAAAATGGAGAAAGAGTCTCTTGATGTTTATTGTTATGATTCTTATCCGGATTTTGCATTTGGTCTGGATCGTGATCCGCTGCACAGTGATGATCTGAATGATCGTAAATGGTCTCATAATCTCGCAGAGATACGTTCTATTTGCCCTCATTTTGGAATTATGGAACAGCAGTCCGGTGGAAATGGCTGGACAACCAGAATGGAAGCACCGTCTCCGCGTCCGGGACAGTTAACTCTCTGGGCAATGCAGAGTGTAGCTCATGGTGCTGATTATATTTCTTTCTTCCGCTGGAGAACCTGTACATTTGGTACAGAAATCTACTGGCATGGAATTTTGGATTATGATAATCGCGAGAATCGTAAATACAGAGAGGTTCAGGATTTCTATAAGAAGTTAAAAGCAATTGACGGTGTATGCAATTCAGAATATAAAGCAGCATTTGCAATCGTTAAGGATTATGATAATGAATGGGATACTTCTGTAGATGTATGGCATAACAGAGTAGCAGGAGCAAGCGAACAGGGAATCTTTAAAGCTGCTCAGTTGACACATACACCATATGACATTGTATATCTGCAGGAGGACAGTGAACTTACAGATCTGACGAAATATCCGGTACTGTTTTATGCACATCCGGTTCTGATCAGTGAAGAACGCGTGAAACTTTTGAAAGAATATATTGAGCAGGGCGGAACATTGGTTATCGGATGCCGTTCAGGTTATAAAGATATGAATGGTAAATGTGTGATGCTTCCACAGCCGGGGCTGCTGGCAGAACTTACCGGTACAGATGTACGTGATTTTACATTTACAAGTCCTGCAGAAGACGAGGTATTTGCAGAGTTTAGCGATAAGAAAATACCAATGCCAGTATTTAATGATATCATTACACCGCTGGAAGGCACAAAAACACTGGCCGTCTATGGAAACAGTTATTATGAAGGAAATTCTGCGCTTACCTGCCATGCAGTTGGCAAAGGACAGGTACTCCATCTGGGTGCAACTTTCAATAAGGAAAATACTGAAGCATTGTTTGATTATCTGAAGATTAAAGAGCCATTTAAAGAATATATTGAAGCTCCGGAAACAGCGGAAGTGATTATGCGTGAGAAGGATGGAGAGAAATACATTTTTGTATTAAACTACCAGGCTGAAAAGATTGAATATACACTTCAGAAACCAATGATCGCACTTTATGATAAAACAGAAGCAACAGGAAGATGTACACTTCCTGCATTTGGAACTGCTGTGTATAAAGTAATAAAATAAAAAGTATTTCGAGAGTTACCGAAAGAATATAAAGACGGGGACTGACTAAAAACTGCTATAGAAACAAGAATGATATATTTGGTTTGTTATTCAAAGAAACATATATCAGGAAATGTTTGATATAGCAGTTTTTATTTGTCTGTGTATATGACAGGAAGGATAATCTTGGTAATTTTTATCAGGCAGTTTTTTGATAGATTATTCCCCAAGTAATTTCACATAACGTGCCTGATGATGAACGGCAGGAAGAAATTTATTTAATTCCTTTCGTATGTTGTATTATTCTTTTTTGGTGTTTTGTTTCCTGTACTTCTGCGGGCTGCAGCCCTTCACTCTGGAGAATACCTTGGCATAGTAGTTGGAGTCTGTGAAGCCGGATTTCTGGGCGACTTCCATGATGCTGTCATCGGAGCTGAGGAGAAATTCAAGGCTCCGTTCCACCCGGTATTCCTGCAGAAATGTAAACAGGGATACGTTCATGTATCTCTTGAATAACCGGCTGCATTCGCTCTCGCAGAGGTGGATTTCCTCTGCGATATCTTTCATCTGGATTTTGTTCATGTAATTGTGTTCCAGATAATCCATGATTTCACGCATACGGTTGCGTTCCAGTTTGCTGTGTTCCGTATAGGGGAGGTTCTCTGGAAGATTCTGCAGCATACAGCGCCACAGCTTCTGCAGCGTTCCGGTGATATCCAGTTCGTAAAATTCTTTTTTCTCTTCATACAGAGTTATGATTTCTCTTACATATTCAGAAAAAACTTCATGCCAGGGCTGCGAATAGTCAATGTAGACTGCAGGAAGGGAGAAATTGTGTAAAAATGGCTCCACATATTTCCTGCGCAGGATACTTCCGTAGGAACCATAGATAATCTTTGGCAGAAAAGTGATGGAAACATATTTGCCGTCTTTCATATCTTCCATGAAGCCTGCGTGGAGTACATTGGCATTTCCCAGAAGGATATCTCCTGCTTTCATGTGGTAAGTACACTGGTTTACTTTATAGAGAATCTGTCCATCCAGGACAAGGGTGATTTCTATCTCAGGATGCCAGTGCCAGAGAAAGGAGCCGGATTTGTAGCCGGAAAGTTTCTCGTAGCTTACCAGCAGCGGAAATTCATCACTGCCATGTTTCTTCAGTTCTTTCTGTGAGCCGTCGGTTATGATCTCTGCCATTATATATGCGTCCTCCATTGAGAATATATGATGATCTTTAATTATCCTATCTTATAGCAATTCCGGAAAATATTGCAGACAACCTGCTGCATCAGAGAAAGACCGTTATGCGAAATTGCTGTTGATGACTTATATAATATATTGTACACTTATATAGATATAAACGCAAGATTTTACTATTTTCCCCTTAGATTATCAAGGAATTTTATGACACAGCAGGGTATACTTTAATTCAAGAGTGTAGCTGATAAGGCTGCTCCCAAACTTTCATACACATATTCCCGTCTGCCGCTGATTTTCACACCTGCACTGCCACTGTAAACCGTGAAAATTGTCAGTACATAGTACTCATAAAACTATGTATCAGCGGTCAGACCGGAAAAATGAACGGAGGATTTTTACAATGAATATTCCAAATAAAAATGAATTGACACGTATTTACGGCGAAGCAGAGAAATCAGCAGCACGTTTTCAGGCTGTAGCTGATCATTTCGCAGAAATTTACCATCATGATATAGCAGAATTTTTTACAGCACCGGGAAGAACAGAGATCATCGGAAACCATACAGATCATAATGGCGGCCGTGTGATTGCAGGCAGCATTGATATGGATACCATCGGTGCAGCTTACCCGAACAACAGCAGTGTTATCCGTATCACCAGTGAAGGATATGACAAGGAAGTTGTCGTAGACATCAATGATCTTGCCAGCGTACCGAAGGCTCAGGGAACCGTATCTCTGGTAGCAGGTATGGTGGAAGCTATTCAGAAATTCGGTTTTAAAGTAGCTGGTTTTGATGCTTATGTGACTACAAATGTAATCCGCGCAGCAGGTGTAAGCTCTTCTGCATCTTTCGAAATGCTGGTATGTTCCATCATTAATTATTTCTTTAATGATGGTGCAATGACATACATCAACTATGCAAAAGCAGGACAGTATGCTGAGAATGTTTACTGGCTGAAGGCTTCCGGATTAATGGATCAGCTTGCATGTGCAGTTGGCGGACCGATCCTTCTGGACTTCTCAGACAGAGAGAATCCAAAATATGAGAAAGTAAACTTCTCTTTCCATGATTATGATCATCATCTTGTAATCGTTAATACAGGAAAAGGTCATGCTGATTTAAGTGAAGAATACTCTGAGATCCCTATGGAAATGAAAGAAGCAGCCAAGGCAGCAGGAGCAGAGCTTCTCTGTGAGACAACTCTTGACAAAGTGCTTGCAAATATGGATAAGATCGATAATGACAGAGCAATCTTAAGAGCGATTCATTTCTTCAAAGAGAACGAACGTGTAGAGAGAGCTGCAAAAGCAGTTGAAGAGAAAGACGGTGAGACTGTACTGAAGCTACTCAGTGAATCAGGAAAATCTTCCTGGGAATTACTTCAGAACTGCTATCCGATCAAAGCATATACAGAGCAGAAGATTTCTGTTGCGCTTGCTCTTACAGATCTCTTCCTTGAGAAACTGGGCAAAGGTATCTGCCGTATCCATGGAGGCGGATTTGCCGGTGTTATCATGTGCGTAGTGCCGGAAGAAGAAACAGAGAACTATGTTTCCTATATTTCTGAATTTGCCGGAAAAGAGAACGTATATCCAATGAATATCCGCGCAGTAGGTGCAGTACATATTGAAAAGTAAATATGCCGCAAAGGGTGTTACTGAACATAAAATTATGAGCAGCCAGCGAAGCGGATTGTGAATATCTGTTTGACAAATATTGAGTTAGATGTTATCAGGAAAAACAGGCAGCAGTAAGGTGGATTGGATTGACATACACTTTACTGCTGCTTTTTTGATGGAAGTTTCCTGTTTTGCTTTTCAATGCAAAATTCCTGTATTATAATTGTGATAATGTATAATTATGATAAGGATATATGGTGATTTTTTGTAGATAATGCATTTTGTATCTGTTTATCAGAATGTGAAATTTACAGGAATTGCTACAGAATTATCAGGTATTTAACCGAATAAACTGCGGAGCAGTTATTCGATGTAGAGCCGCATAACAAAGCGGATGATTTTTATCCGCTTGACATGAGGGGGAAGGAATAATGAAAAAAAGGTGGACAATGCGGAGGGCACTGCTTGTTCTGTGCATTGCAAGTGTAGTGTTCGCACTTCTTCTGCAGACATTTCTGTTTCATCAGTCTCTGCGCAGACAGATTCGGGCAGAGAGCATTTCAGATCATGAGATTTCTCTGAATAAAATGCAGACAGATCTGTCTAATTTTATCCACACAATACGAGGGGAAATGCTTACGATCTACAGTGAGCAGGATCTTATCGCAGCTATGCGTGAAGCTGCGGAAAAAGATACAGACATGAAGGATTATTACTGGAGAAGCTGGTATTTTGCAAGGAAGCGTTTTACAAAGGAGGATCAGCTTCTTGCCATGTATCTTTATGATACAAAGGATCATCTGATCAGCAGCTACCGCTACAATTCAGTTACATATCCCAAAGATATTTACAAGGCAGAGTATGATGATAATTCAGAACGGGTTTATGATTATGTGCATGGAAAACGTACAGATCTGATGATTTCCGGATATCACAATTCCGCTGCAAAGAAAGATATTGTGCGATTTGTGCTGAAACTGCATAATTATGATGCAGACAGGAATGCCCTGGGGTATCTGGTCTGTGATATTAACAGTGCGGCACTTACTTCTATTATGGCTAAATATGTAGATGTAGAGCAGGTATGTCTGTGGCTGCAGCCGTTAAATGACCGGGTGATCGCAATGACCGGGGAGGCTTCAGAGAGTCAGTGCAGAATCCAGAAACAGCTTGCAAAGGTTGTACAAAGTCATTATAAATCCGGTGAACTGGAACAGGAGTATGATGGGAATTATCTGATCCAGGTGTCTCAGGAGAATTATAATCTGGAGGCATTTGTGCTTGTCTCACAGTCTCTTCTCACTGCAACGCAGAAGACACTGATCCGAACACTTCTTATTATAATGGGAGCCATGATCTTTGCAATTATGGTGATCGTATTGTTTGTGTCTCAGTGGATGACAAAGCCTGTAGAAGAGATGAGCAGCACTATCACGCGGATCAAGGACGGAGAAACCCAGCTTCGGGTGCAGCCCGTAGGATGGTCCCAGGAGCTGACTACGCTGGGTACGGAATTTAATGAAATGCTTGACCGTATGCAGGTCATGGCGCAGGAAGAACTGCAGCATAAAATGCTGGTAGAGCGGACGGAGTATAAAATGCTGCAGGCGCAGATTAATCCCCATTTTCTCTATAATACACTGGATACTATGAGCGGGATTGCCAATGCTCAGAATTGTCCGATGGTAAGCGGCATGTGCCATTCACTGTCTGCGATTTTCCGCTACAGCCTGAATATGACAGACGAGCTTTCCACTGTGCAGAATGAGATGGCGCATGTGAGAAATTATCTCTATGTTATGGACGTGAGAAATGGCTCAACGATAGCTTACGATTATCAGATTGACAGTGATACACTGGCAGATCAGATGCCGCGTATCTGTATCCAGCCGGTTGTGGAGAATGCACTTACACATGGTCTCAGAAATGTTCGCCGTAAGGACAAAAAGCTTCTGATACGTTCAGAACATGTGAATGAGAATCTGGTGATCACAATTCAGGATAATGGTGCGGGAATGGATGCGGAATCTATGAACCGTCTGCTGGATCAGAATGATATGAAACGTGTGGAATCCGGCATTTCCATTGGAATCCTGAATGTCAATGCGCGTCTGAAGAGGCTTTTCGGAGAGAAATACGGACTGCATATTGAAAGTGCAGCAGGCGAGGGGACAACTGTGACGATCACAGTCCCGGCTGTTTCTACGGAGAATTCCGGTGATATGGAAAATGTGTAACTGTTCAGTACCTTCACAGTTACGAGCCAAAATGCATTAAAAATCACCTGCGGTGATGGCATTTTGGCTTGTATGTCTCGGGATTTTGGTACTTACGTGCCAAAACACCTCGCGGGATAGTAGACTACTGAATAGTTACGAAAATGTTCAAAAATGAGCAAGGAGAGAGACAATGAAAAATATGAAATATAAGGTTCTTGCTGCAGATGATGAATTCTGGAGCAGGGAAAATATCCGGAATCTGATACCATGGGAGGAGTATTCCCTGGAATTTCTGGAGCCTGCATGTGACGGGGAAGAGGTTATGGAGAGGATTGCCGAAGAAAAAGCGGATATTATTCTCACAGATATTAATATGCCATTTCTGAGCGGTCTGGAATTGCTGCAGCGTTTGCAGAATGAATACCCTGAAATCATTACCATCGCCATCAGTGGCTATGATGACTTTGATAAGGTAAAGGGTGTATTTGTTTCCGGCGGTCTGGATTATCTTCTGAAGCCTGTGGGAAAAGAAGAGATGGTAAAGGTGCTTACCAAGGCACTGGGACTTCTGGAAGAGCGGGAGAATACAAAAAAGCAGGATGAGACCAGCAAGCTTCAGAAACATAAGCTGTCATCATTTCTGGAAGACAGTGAATACTCGGCACTGCTTTCCGGAAAACTGTACGGGCAGTCAGCATCCCAGACTCATGTATCCAGCACGAATACATTTTCGGAAGTAGCCACACTGATGGTTAAATTTTACAATATTACAGAGATTGCGGAGCAGTTTGAACATGATAATCTGCAGATGTCCTGGAATATCAAGTCCAGATTGAGAGAACTGACCGGTCTGGAGGAGAATGCGATTATTTTTAACAACAGCAATAAGATGAGTGAATTTCTTATTGTAAAGACTGCTGATGCAAAGGAATTCAGAGCACTGGCGGAAAATATTCTGAAGGAGTTTCCGCTGGAAGAATACGGCCCTGTTTCTGTTGTGCTCCATGAGCAGACAAGTTCACTGGATGATATCGGTACAGTTTACAGAGAACTGATCTCAACACTGATTACCCGTCCGTTTAACAGGGAACACAGTATCCTTTCCTGTTCGGAAGAGAAAACCGGAGAGCAGCAGAGAAACAGCGAAATGCAGATGGTCGGGAAATCAGCACCTGTACATATGGAGACGGAGTTGTACCATCTGTTGACAACGGGACAGAAGGCAGAGGCAGAGAAGCTGATCTTTAAGACCTGTAATTTCAGACAGTGTGATGATGGAAACTGGACTTATCTGGATGTGAAACAGTATGCGGGCAGGATTACAGGAATCCTTTACCGTTATGTTCAGGAGAAATGTCCGGAGCTTACCGCACAGGCAGAGGAAGCCATGGATAACATTGATTATTATATGAAATGTCTCAATGCGCCGTCTCTGCTCGCCTCCCTGAAAATCCTGCTGGACAGCTTATGGGAGAGCGGAGAAGATAAAAACTCTGATGTAGGTTCTATTATGCAGCAGGTAGAGCAGATTCATAAATATATTGAGCGTTCCTATCATGAGAATATTACACTCACTGCTCTGGCAGAACAGTATCATATGGATGCAAGCTATCTCTCCAGGACTTTCAGTCAGAAATACGGTGAGACGATCATTGCATTTCTTACCAGAATCCGGATGGAGAAAGCGGCAGAGCTTATGAAAGATCAGGACAAGAAGCTGGAGACGATTTCGTTTCTGGTGGGATATGATGATTATAACTACTTCAGCAGGGTGTTCCGAAAGAAGATGGGATGCAGCCCGAGGGAGTATCGGAATAAGTTTGTACAATTATAATATGGAAGAAACTCAGGTAGAATTGAGTGGACAGTAACGAAAGCGGAAGTCCTCTGTATGGCGGTTCTTATCGAATCGAATGGATACAGAGGACTTTTTGGGAAGATATCTTTGCCGTGCGTCAGCACGCTTGCAGGTATCTTCCTTGTCCTTCGCACTCTGCTGAACTGTCTTGATTGCATTATTTTATGGAATTGCTATAATCAATAGAGAAAACATACAAGTTACTGGCATTTTGCCCAACTTGTTTATATTTTGTCCAAGTTTTATATATAAACTGGTCAAAAATGTGCAACAAAATTTTCCAAATATGTCCTAACTGACCAAAGGCAAAGTATGGTTTAATATAATCACAGAGGAACGGAAAGCCCGGAAAAACTTCCGTTCAAAAAAACAAGAAACTAAGATTTTTCAAGGAGGGTTTTACAACATGAAAAAAAGAATGAGAAAAGCAGTCGCTATCGCAGCAACAGCAGCAATGGTTGGTTCTTTACCGGCAGGTGCAGTTACAGCACAGGCAGCCGATGACGACATCACAATCGGCGTATCAATCTGGAGCTCCACAGACGTACTTGGAAGCCAGAGTAAAAAAATCATTGACAAAGCAGCTGATGCTCTTGGTGTTAATGTAATGTATGTTGACCAGGGACATGTATCCGAGCAGGTTACAGCTTCTGTTGAGCAGCTTTGCGCAGCAGGATGTAACGGTATCGTAATCTGTAACTCTGCAGACTCCGAAATGACATCTGCCATCCAGACATGTGATGCAAATCAGGTTTACCTTACACAGTTCTATCGTATCATCTCCGAAGAGAACAGCCCTGAAGTATATCAGACAGCATGCAACTCACAGTATTATCTTGGTGCAGTTCATGAAGACGAAGTAACAAACGGATATACACTGGTTAACCTGCTTCTTGAGAACGGTGACAGAAACATCGGCCTTGAGGCATGGACAGTTGGTGATGCTACATTCCAGCAGAGATGGACAGGTTACAAACAGGCAGTTGACGAATGGAACGAAGCTAATCCTGATGATCAGGCAACAATCACAGAGCCTGTATATGCTAACACATCTTCCGAAGAAGGTGCAGCAGCAGCTCTTTCCCTTTACAATTCCAACCCTGATATGGACGCTCTGATTGTTGCAGGTGGTGGCGGTGACCCGCTTGTTGGTTCCATCGGTGCTCTGGCAAACGAAGGACTTACAGGAAAGATCGACGTTGTTTCTACAGACTTCCTTGATGACCTTGGCGAGCAGCTTGAATCAGGCGGGATGTTTGCTGAATCAGGCGGACACTTCTGCGACCCGTTATATGCATTCCTTATCACATATAACGCAATCAAAGGCAACTATGTAAAAGATGAAGGATCCTTCGGATACGAAATCCAGTTCCCATACCTGTATGTATCTTCTTCCGAAGACTATGAAAACTACAAGAAATACTTTGTAGATGACGATCCATACACAGATGAAGAGCTTGTGGAATTAGCAGGATACAGCTTTGATGATCTGAACAAAGCAGCTACATCACTTTCTATTGAGGATGTTATTTCCCGTCACAGCAACTAATATGATGAACTTATGCTCCACTGCCTTTTCTCCAAAGGGCAGTGGAGAAACTTTTAAGAGGTAATTGTCAGTGCCCGCTCGAAGCAAAAGGCCAAACCCTGAGGAAGCGTCTGACCTCCTGCTTTTGGCGGGCGAAGAATTGGATAAGGAGAATGGTTATGAAAAAACTCAAACAAAGCCAGTATTATGGAATCGGCCTTCTGGTTCTTATGCTTGTAGTTTTCTGGGCAGTATTTAAAGTACTTGCACCGACTACTTTCGGTTCCCCGGAGAAACTGGCCACTTATATGAAATCAGCATTAATTTATGCAGTTGGCGGATGCGGCCTCTACTTTATCTGCGTAATGGGACCTTTCGATATGAGCGTTGGTGCCAATATCGTACTTTCATCCATTATCGCCTGCAATGCAAGTGAAAAATTCGGTTATGCCGGTCTTATCATTGCACCGCTGATCTGTGGTACGATCATTGGTCTCATCAATGGTATTGTTTATATTAAATTACATATCTCTTCCCTGATCGTTACATGTGCGCTGTCCCTGATCTATGAGGCCTTCAGTGTATACGCCACAAACGGAAAGAACGTAATACTTTCAGCAGACTACAGAGCATTTGGTGATTATCCAGTCAACCTGATCCTGGCACTGATCGCATATCTGCTTTGCGCATTCATTTTGAAATATACAAAAATCGGTACTTATACTTACGCCATCGGAAGTAACGAAGTTGTAGCCAAGAACATGGGTGTAAATGTTCCGAAATATAAGATCGTAGCATTTACTCTTGCAGGATTTTTCTTCGGACTTCAAGCAATCCTGACGATCAGTTTTGGTACTTCCATGACATCAGCTTCCAACCTTTCCTCTATGAGCCGTAACTTTACTCCTCTGATGGGAACATTCTTTGGACTGGCATTTAAGAAATATGGCCATCCGGTTATCGCTATTGTAATCGGTGAAATGATCATTCAGCTTATGTTCAACGGTTTCGTTGCACTGGGAGCTCCGACTACGATCCAGAACGTAGTAACAGGTGTTGCTCTGCTGGTTATCGTTGCACTGACAACCAAACCGGTTAAAGGTCTTGTAGTAAAATAAGGAGAACGATTATGGGTGAAATATTATTAAGAGCAGAAAATATTGATAAACATTTTGGCATCACACACGCCCTGGACAACGTTTCCTTTACCTTTAATAAAGGTGAGATCCACGCACTGATCGGTGAAAACGGTTCCGGTAAATCTACATTAACATCCTGCCTGACAGGTATTTATCAGAAGGATTCCGGCAAGTTTATCCTTGAAGGAAAAGAGATCACCGCAACCAACCAGGTTGAAGCCAACCATCAGGGTGTAGCCATTATCGTACAGGAGATCGGAACACTTTCCGGACTGACTGTAGCAGAGAATATTTTCCTTGGAAACGAGGATCAGTTTACTAAATGTGGTATCAAAAATACCGCAGCAATGAACAAGAAAGCCCAGGAATATCTGGACAGCTATGGATTCAACTATATTGATGCAACTAAAGTAATCGATGATTACAACTTTGAGGATCGTAAGCTGGTAGAGATTGTAAAATCCACCTACTTTAATCCGAAGGTTCTGGTTGTAGACGAGACAACAACAGCACTTGGACAGAAAGGTCGTGAAGAACTTTTCAAGGTAATGCACAAGGTTCGTGACACAGGAAACTGCGTAATCTTTATTTCCCATGACCTTGAGGAGGTTATCGAGCAGTCTGATAATATCAGCGTACTTCGAGATGGTGTGAAGATTGGTTCTATTACAAAAGAGGAAGCTACACCTGACAGACTGAAAGCCTTAATGGTAGGTCGTGAGATCGGTGACAGCTACTATCGTACAGACTACGGTGAAAAAGTATCTGACGAAGTTGTTCTTTCTGCAAAGAACGTGACAGTTAAAGGACAGATTGAAAATCTGAATCTTGATCTTCACAAAGGTGAGATCCTTGGTATCGGAGGACTTTCCGAATGTGGTATGCATGAGGTTGGAAAGGCACTCTTCGGAGCTTCCTATTTCCGTCAGGGAACTGTAACTCTGGGAGACGGCACACCGATCAATTCCATTCCGGATGCCATCAAACACAGTATTGCATATGCTTCCAAGGACCGTGACAATGAGTCTCTGGTCATTAATGATACAATTGGCGATAACATTTGTCTTCCATCCCTGGAGGATCTGAAGACTCATGGATTCCTTCGCGCAAAGACAATGAATGAATTTGCCAATAAATTTGCAAAACAGATGAGTACAAAAATGACAGGCGTTGACCAGTTTGTATCCGCTCTTTCCGGCGGTAACAAACAGAAAGTCGTTCTTGCACGCTGGGTTGGTAAGGACTCCGACCTGATCATCCTTGACTCCCCTACACGTGGTATTGATGTCAAAGTTAAAGCTGATATCTACGCCATGATGGACGATATGAGAAAAAGAGGAAAATCCATTATTATGATCTCTGAGGAAATCATGGAGCTTCTGGGTATGGCAGACCGTATCCTGATCATGAAGGACGGTAAGATCAATGGTGAATTCCTTCGCTCTCCGGATCTGAAAGACACAGATCTGATTGACAATATGATTTAAGGGGGTAAAAAAATGAGTACAACAAAAAAATCAACTGAGCAAGTACCATTTCTGGAACGTCCCATTGTGCGTACGATCCTTCCTATCGCAGGATTCGTGATCATCTGTGTATTATTTGCAATCCTCACAGACGGCAGACTGTTTCAGCCGAAAAATATATCACTGCTTCTGAGCCAGTCATACATGCTGCTGATCTCATCCATCGGCGTGTTCATGGTAATGACAATGGGTGGTCTGGATTTCTCCCAGGGCTCCATGCTTGGTGTTGCTTCCATCGTAGTCTGCTACCTTTCCCACTACAATATGGTTCTGGCAGCACTCGGTGGTGTGGTAACAGGTGGTCTCATCGGTCTGATCAATGGTTACTTCAATGTTAAGAGAAAAATCACAAGCTTCATTGTTACAATCTGTACCATGTATCTGTTCCGTGGAGTTTGTGCATATGCAACAACTAACTCACCTGTTTACGCAGTAAGTGATATTTCCAAATACAACACACTGCCATTTATGCTTACTTTCACAGTGATCATCTTCGTAGTGGCATATCTTGTATTTACTTACACAGGTCTGGGCTCCAGACTGAAAGCAATCGGTGCAGGTGAAACAGCAGCAAGATTCGCAGGTATCCGTGTAGAGACTACAAAGATCCTTGTATTCGTGGCAGCAGGATGTATCACAGGACTTGCAGCATTTGTAAATGCTATCAAAGTAGGTTCCGTTACATCTACAGCAGGTAACCAGCTGGAAACACAGATCATGATCGCCCTGGTACTTGGCGGAATGCCTGTAAACGGCGGTGCTAAAGTAAGATTCTATAACATCATCCTTGGTGTTATGACATACAAAGTACTTTCCAGTGGTCTGGTAATGCTGATGATGCCGACACAGTTACAGCAGCTGATCCTTGGTATCATCTTCCTGATCGAGGTAGCGATCTTTAGTGACAGGAAGACTGGTATGATCGTGAAGTAATTAATTGTATAATATCGATTATATAACTGGCGTATTCGTGTATTATGTTCATACCTACATAAAATCCCCGGCTCCCGCAGAATTGGTCTGCGGGAGTTGGGGATTTTTGTCGTTTTTGTGTTATCGTCACATTGATCACCATAGTATATTTCTGTTGCCTATCCTGTCAGGGCATGATAAGCTAAACATATAAAATCTGGTATTATGGGGTAATATATACAGGAGGGCGTAACAAATGATAGATATAAAAAATATCAGCACACACTGTACGCGCAGTGAATTTGTAGGTAAAGCAGTGCTGGATACGATAGGACTTGTGATTTCCGGAATTGATGATACTTTGCTCAAGGAGATGAACATAGGAACGAAGTATCATTGTCTGGGATTATTCAGTTCCCGTACAGGGGCAGCAGGGCAGATCACTGCTATCGATGATGCGGTGAAAGCAACCAACACAGAGGTTCTTTCCATAGAATTGCCGAGGGATACCAAGGGATGGGGTGGTCATGGAAACTATATTGTTCTTGGGGGAACTGATGTCTCGGATGTTCGCCATGCCATATCTATGGCTTTGGAACTTACGAATAAATATGCAGGTGAACTCTATATCAGCGAGAGTGGACATCTGGAATTTGCCTATTCAGCCAGTGCAGGACAGGCTCTGAATAAAGCATTCGGAGTACCGGTTGGAGAAGCCTTTGGGTTTATGGCGGGTTCTCCGGCTGCAATAGGGCTTGTGATGGCAGATACCGCGATGAAATCAGCGCCTCTTTCCATTGCGAAATATATGACGCCGAATAAGGGAACCAGCCATTCCAATGAAGTGATCCTGGCAGTTTCCGGAGATGCCAGTGCTGCTAAGACAGCGGTATTAAATGCCAGACAGACAGGTCTGGAGCTTCTGATCGGAATGGGCAGTTATCCGGAGATACCGGGGATCCCGTATTTGTAGAGATAAACTTTGTTCCCTGATTCACACTGCAGGTACTGAAAAAATCCTTGACTTTTTTTAAAACAGTCCGTATAATAACCAACGGTAAATTTAAGAAACAGATATTTGGTATTATTGGAAACGGTACATCCTCCTGGATGGTTATGAACAACACAAATCTCTAATTGATGTTATTCATACTATCTAAGGAGGATTTTTATGCCTAAAAACAAGTTTCAGGAAGTTATTTTTACGATTATCATGGTGTTTGTAATGGTTTATGCCATGATCTGCTACAACATTGTACTGAATACAGGGACAATGACAAATGAGACATTTCTGTTAGCTTTTCATGAATTAACATTCATGGGACCGATTGCATTTATTCTTGATTTCTTTATCATCGGTGGTCTTGCAAAGAAGATTGCATTTGGTATTGTGGATATGAGAAGAGATAATCCGTTCCATCTTGTACTTGCAATCTCAGCAGTATCCGTTGCATTTATGTGTCCATGTATGAGCTTTGCGGCAACTGTGCTGATCAAACATGCACCGGCAAGTCAGATCATTCCCACATGGCTCCAGACAACAGCAATGAACTTTCCGATGGCATTCTTCTGGCAGATCTTTTATGCCGGACCATTCGTAAGATTTATTTTCGGAAAGCTTTTCTCGGAGAAAGAAAAGGCAGCAACTTCTGCCGAATAAAAAATATGTAATTTTGACTGCAGCATTCTGTATTTCAGGATGCTGCTTTTTTTGTGTTCTTATCTATACGTTACTGTTCACTCCGTTCTCAGTAACGTAGCCAAAATTCATTCCAGATTGCCTGCGGCAATGGAATTTTGGCTTGTATGTCTCGGGATTTTGGCATATTCATGCCAAAACACCTCGCGGGATAGTGATGTGTGAACAGTAACATCTACACAACGTAAATTGTACTTATTTTAATACACTATTGACAAATTCTGTCATTTCTTGTAATATCATATAAAACATATCGAATAACTATGAAAAGTAGAGAATGCAAAAAACTACTGGTACCTTAAAGGAGATGAAACATGATCAGAAAATTATTTGCCTTTGGTCTTGCAGTTGTACTGGCACTGATGCCGGTACAGGCTTTTGGAAAAACGGTGTCTGTCACCAATGTTTCCTATGATCCTACCAGAGAGATGTTTGAACAGTATAATAAAATATTTGAAGACCACTGGAAGGAGAAGACCGGGGAAGATGTGGAAGTGATACAGTCCCATGGCGGTTCAGGGAAACAGGCACTGGAGGTAGCCAATGGTCTGGATGCAGATGTGGTAACCCTGGCACTTGAATATGATATTGAGTCTATTGAAAACGCAGGGCTGATCAAGGCAGGATGGAAAGATAAATTTGACAATGACAGTTCTCCTTATACATCCACTATCGTATTTCTGGTGAAGAAAGGAAATCCCAGGGATATCAAAGACTGGGACGATCTGACGAAAAAAGGAGTGGGAGTAGTAACACCAAATCCGAAAACCTCCGGCGGTGCCAGATGGAACTACATGGCAGCGTGGGCTTACGCAGATAAAAAGTATGGTGGCGATGAAGCGCAGATGAAGGAATTTATCAAGAAACTTTACCGGAATGTGGTGGTTCTTGACTCAGGCGCAAGAGGTGCAACGACCTCTTTCGTGGAGAACGGACAAGGAGATGTGCTGGTTGCGTGGGAAAATGAAGCTTATCTATCCATGCGGGATTATCCGGATGAGTATGAGATTGTTACTCCAAGCGTAAGCATTCTGGCACAGCCTTCTGTGGCGGTGGTAGATGAAGTGGTGGATTACAGA
The DNA here is from genome assembly GCF_015668165.1 of Blautia sp. 1001283B150304_161114_C9. Taxonomy (NCBI): domain Bacteria; kingdom Bacillati; phylum Bacillota; class Clostridia; order Lachnospirales; family Lachnospiraceae; genus Blautia; species Blautia sp. 1001283B150304_161114_C9. The sequence goes on from NZ_JADPGO010000003.1 coordinate 88,345, forward strand.
GATACAAGAGATGTGGCAACTGAGTATTTGAATTATCTGTATTCCGACGAAGCACAGGAGATCGCAGCAGAGAATTATTTCCGCCCCACTAATGAGAAAATCCTGAAGAAGCACAGTGATACGTTTGATCTGAATATAAATCTGGCAAATATCAGTGATTATGGCGGATGGGATAAAGTGCAGGAGAAACATTTCACAGATGGCGGAATTTTCGATCAGATTTATGAGAGATAAAGGAAGACAAGATGAAGCAAGAGCATAAGCACAGACAGAATATATGAGACAGGAGAGGTGGTAATTGATTATGAAAAAAAGAAATAAACCGGTGATTCCAGGGTTTGGGCTCTCCATGGGAATTACCATTTCCATATTGAGTCTGGTAGTTCTGATACCCCTGGCAAGCCTGGTGGTCTACACAGCGAAGCTGAGTTTTAAAGATTTTATCGAAACCATCACAAGGGCCAGAGTGCTGGCATCCTTTTATACCAGTTTTGTATGTGCTTTTGCAGCAGCAGTAATAAATGGAATTATGGGAACTGTTCTTGCGTGGGTGCTTGTGAAATATGATTTTCCGGGCAAGAGACTTATGGATGGGGTGATCGAACTTCCCTTTGCTCTTCCCACAGCGGTAGCAGGTATTGCACTGACATCTCTGACCTCAGATTCGGGAATTGTCGGCAGCTTTTTTGCAGGATTCGGTATCAGGATCGCATACACAAGAATAGGTATTACAGTGGCTATGATATTTGTAGGGATACCGTTCGTTGTGCGAAGTGTACAGCCGGTTCTGGAAAAGATGGATAATTCTTACAGCGAGGCAGCAGGAGTGTTGGGAGCAAAGAAAACAACTATCTTCTGGAAAGTCATTTTTCCGGAACTGAAGCCCGCGATCTTTGCGGGAACCGGACTTGCGTTCGGAAGATGTCTGGGTGAATATGGAAGTGTTGTATTTATCGCAGGAAATAAACCCTATTACACAGAAATCACACCGCTGGTTATTATGTCAGAGCTTCAGGAATTTGATTATTCCAGTGCAACGGCAATCGCACTTGTGATGTTGGCAGTTTCATTTTTTATTCTGTTCCTTAACAGTATGATACAGCAGAGAAATGCAAGAATTTTAAGAGGAGGAAATGCCTGATGGATAACAATGAAAAGACTTCGGAGAAAATTACAAAATGGCTGCTTGTCGGGATCAGCGTTCTGTTTCTGGCAGCCATGCTCCTTCTTCCTCTGATCACTGTGATCACAGAAGCATTGCGGAGCGGATGGAAGGTCTATGCAGCTGCAGTGACAGATGAGTACACCATCAAAGCACTTCTTCTTACAGTGAAGGCAACACTCTTTGCAGTTGTTTTTAACACTGTTTTTGGTGTTTTTGCAGCCTGGGCACTGACGAAGTTTCAGTTCAGGGGTAAAAAGCTTCTCACTACCCTGATCGATCTTCCGGTTACTATTTCCCCTGTTATTGCAGGTCTGATCTTTCTTCTGATTTTCGGACGACAGAGTCCTGTTTACTTTTTTCTCATGAAGTTAGGGATGAAAGTTGTATTCTCTGTACCGGGAATCATTATTGCAACTGTATTTGTAACCTTTCCTTTTATTTCCAGAGAACTGATTCCGGTTCTGGAAGCAGAAGGAAGCGATGAGGAGGAAGCGGCAGCCCTGATGGGAGCAGGTGGATGGACCATTTTCTGGAAGATCACATTCCCTCATATCAAATGGGCATTACTGTATGGAGTTGTGCTCTGTACGGCAAGAGCAATGGGAGAGTTTGGAGCGGTATCTGTACTTTCCGGACATTTAAGAGGAAAGACCAATACACTTCCTCTTCATGTAGAGATTTTGTTTAATGAGTTTCAGTATGTTCCGGCGTTTGCCGTATCTTCACTGCTTGTGATCATGGCGGTTATCATTCTGGTAGTCAGAAGCCTGATTGAATATAAAGGAAAGAAGGAAGCCTGATATGTATGTAGAGTTAAAAAATATCAATAAGACATATGGTTCTTACCAGGCATCAAGGAATGTGAATTTCGGAATTGAGAAAGGTAAACTGATTGGTCTGTTGGGACCAAGCGGAAGCGGAAAAACAACTATTCTTCGAATGATCGCAGGTCTGGAAACCCCGGACAGCGGAGAGGTCATTATTGATGGAAAAGTGGTAAATGATGTTCCGGCCAGTCAGCGTGGGATTGGATTTGTATTTCAGAATTATGCGTTGTTTCGCTATATGACAGTTTATGACAACGTTGCATTTGGTTTGAAGGTTCAGAAGGCTGATAAGAAGAAAATTGATGCCAGAGTCAGAGAGCTGATCAAACTGGTGGGGCTGGAAGGACTGGAAAAAAGATATCCAAGCCAGTTATCCGGCGGTCAGAGGCAAAGGGTGGCATTTGCCAGAGCCCTTGCTCCAAATCCCCAGGTGCTGCTTCTGGATGAGCCCTTTGCAGCCATTGATGCAAAAATCCGTCAGGAACTGCGAAGCTGGTTAAAAGAGATGATCGGGAAGCTGGGAATTACCAGTATTTTCGTTACTCATGATCAGGATGAGGCTATTGAAGTAGCAGATGAGATTATTATCACTAATGCAGGACGGATCGAACAGAAAGGAACTCCCATAGGGGTTTACAGAAATCCTGAGACAGCTTTTACAGCTTCCTTTTTCGGACAGCCATCTGTGTTGAAAAATGCGGATGATTTCCATACCTTTGCTCAGGCAGAAGGAGCAGACAAGATCATTGTCCGCCCGGAATTTGTAAAAATCTCCAAACTGGATGAGGTGGAGAAGTTCAAAACTTCCGTATCCCGGGGAGTGGTTGAACGGGTTTCTTTCAGGGGAGATAATCTGGAACTTCAGGTGAGAGTCAACAATTCCGTAGTAACTGCCAAAAGAAGCCTGGAGAAAGCAGATATCCGGGAAGGTGAGACTGTGAATGTATTCCTTTACAGGATTTTTGCACTGAGAGGTGACAGTGTACAGCTGATCGAAAATGAGGCTGTAAGGGATGACTTTGTAATTATCTGACAGCGGTGGCTGCGGCGACTGACGACAATGAAGAAATAAGAAATTCAGAGGCAAGACTGATCGGGAAATCAACTTGTTGGCACACTGGTATGGAGGAAAGGGTAAGAGAGAATGAGAACAGAGAGAATCAGGACAGATGTGCTGATCATCGGCGGCGGTACGGCAGGATGCTTTGCAGCCTATGTGATCGGCAAAAAAAGCGGCAGAAAAGTTCTGATCGCAGAGAAAGCGAATATTAAGCGAAGCGGATGTCTGGCGGCGGGCGTGAATGCATTGAACGCATATATTACAGAAGGCAGAGTGCCGCAGGATTATGTGGATTATGCCAAAAAGGATGCCCATGGAATCGTAAGAGAAGACCTTCTTCTTACCATGTCAGAGAGACTGAATCATGTGACAAAGGTGATGGAAGATCTGGGGCTGGTCATCCTGAAGGACGAAAACGGAAAATATGTTGCCAGAGGAAACCGAAACATCAAGATCAATGGCGAAAATATGAAGCCAATCCTTGCAAAGGCGGCAGCTGAACAGGAGAATGTTACGGTTCTCAATCATGTAAATATTACAGATTATAAAACAGAAAACAAAAAAGTCACAGGCGCAGTTGGATTCAGCGTTAATAAGGATATTTTCTATGACATTGATGCGAAAGCAGTTCTTTGTGCCACAGGTGGTGCAGCGGGACTTTACAGACCGAATAATCCGGGATTTTCCAGACATAAGATGTGGTATCCTCCGTTTAACACAGGTGCAGGATATGCAATGGGACTTCTTTCCGGTGCGGAGATGACAACCTTTGAGATGCGTTTCATTGCATTGAGATGTAAGGACACGATTGCTCCTACAGGAACTATTGCTCAGGGTGTTGGGGCTAGACAGGTCAATGCACATGGTGATATTTATGAAACAAAATATGGTCTGACAACTTCCCAGCGAGTTTACGGCACAGTCATGGAGAACAGAGAAGGAAACGGTCCATGTTATCTCAGAACGGAAGGTATTTCCAAAGAACAGGAGCAGGACCTTTACAAAGCTTACCTGAATATGGCACCGTCCCAGACTCTGAAATGGATGGAAGCCGGAAAAGGACCATCCGAAGAGAATGTAGAGATTGAGGGCACAGAGCCATATATTGTAGGCGGACATACAGCCAGCGGTTACTGGGTAGATAATAACAGAGCTACAACTATTGAAGGTTTATATGCAGCCGGAGACGTAGCAGGAGGATGTCCGCAGAAATATGTAACCGGCGCACTGGCAGAAGGTGAGATCGCAGCAGAGGCGATTTTGGAATATCTGAATGGCAAAGATGATGACCGGATCGCAGCGGAAAATAAGGAAGAGGCTTTAGAGCGTGGCGGAGAACAGGAGCTGTCTCAAACTGCAATAGCTAAGAAGGCAGAATACGAATCACATTTGAATGCTTCCCGTTCTTTGATGAATGCAGAGCAGCTTGAGGAAGCCATGCAGAAGATCATGGATCAGTACGCAGGAGGAATCGGTACAGACTACAGATACAGCGGGATGAGTCTTGCAAAGGCAGATGAAAAGATTGCAGCATTGTTGCCAGTAGTTGACACTCTGGCAGCAACAGATACTTATGAACTGATGCAGATTTATGAACTTCGCGAACGACTGATCGTGTGTCAGGCAGTGATCGCACATCTGGCAGCCAGAAAGGAAACCAGATGGCATAGTTTCGGAGAGAATACAGACTACCCGCAGCAGAGCGAAGAGTGGATGAAATATGTAAACTCCCGTATGGAAAACGGCGAGATTAAGATCTTATATCGTGACCTGATCACAAAGGAAAATACAGGTTTGAATACAGCAGAGAAAGGAGCAGGTGAGAGATGAGCATTCGGATTCAGAAAAGTAAATGTGCAGGATGCGGCAGATGTATCGAAGCCTGTCCCGGAAATCTGATCAAAAAGGATAAAGAGAACAAAGCCTTTATCCGTCAGGTAAGAGACTGCTGGGGATGTACTTCCTGTATCAAGGAATGCAGGCATGATGCCATCCGCTTTTTCCTTGGAGCTGATGTGGGGGGCAGAGGTGCAAGTATGGTTGTATCAGAGAAACCGGATATTTCCACATGGACAGTGGAGAAGCCGGATGGCACTAAGATCACTATTCAGGTTAATAAGAAAGACGCTAATAAATATTAAACATAAGTATGTATTCTCAGAGTCTTTAGAGTGTGTTTGAAAAATGCTTTACGCAAGATGTGCGTCACAATTTGTGGGAGATTTTGTTCGGATGAGGGCGTCGTAGCGGGCTACGACAACCGAATTCGGACAAAATATACCGCAAAGTGGGGCGTGCAGATTGCGGGAATGATTTTTCAGACACGCTCTAGTGTATTTGCTCAAGTACGAAAAGATTCCGAGTATAAACAAACAGAGGAGGATAATGCAATGAGTAACTTATCTCATCTTGATGCGCTTGAGGCAGAGGCGATTTATATTATGCGAGAAGTAGCAGCCGAGTGTGAAAAGCCGGTTATGCTCTATTCTATAGGAAAGGACAGCTCCGTTATGCTCCATCTGGCGATGAAGGCATTTTACCCGGAGAAACCGCCTTTTCCCTTTCTTCACATTGATACTACATGGAAATTCCATGAGATGATCGAATTCCGCGACAGAATCGCAAAGGAAAACGGAATTGATATGCTGGTTTACACCAATGAAGAGGGTGTAAAGGCAGGAATCAACCCATTTGACAATGGTTCTGCATATACAGATATCATGAAAACACAGGCCTTAAAACAGGCTCTGACCAAATATGAATTTACAGCGGCATTTGGAGGCGGCCGTCGTGATGAGGAGAAATCCAGAGCAAAAGAAAGAATTTTCTCTTTCCGTAATTCAGCTCAGGCATGGGATCCGAAAAACCAGAGACCGGAGATGTGGAAGCTTTATAACACTAAGATCCAGAAGGGAGAGAGTATGCGAGTATTCCCAATTTCCAACTGGACAGAAAAGGATATCTGGCAGTACATTCAGCGTGAAAATATCGAAATTGTACCGTTATATTTTGCGAAAGAAAGACCGGTCATCTACAGAGACGGAAATATCATTATGGTGGATGATGACAGATTAAAACTCCGTCCGGGTGAAAAGATTGAAAACAAAAAAGTCAGATTCCGTACTCTTGGATGCTATCCGCTTACTGGAGGTATTGAATCTGAAGCAGATACTCTGGATGAGATTATTGATGAGACGTTAAGTGCTGTTTCTTCTGAACGTACCAGCAGGGTGATCGACCACGAGGCAGCAGGCAGCATGGAGAGAAGAAAGAGAGAGGGGTATTTCTAGAATGAAAGGATTATTGAAATTTATTACATGCGGAAGTGTGGATGATGGAAAATCCACTCTGATCGGACATATTCTTTATGATGCAAAGCTTCTCTATACAGATCAGGAGAAAGCTCTGGAGCTGGATTCCAAAGTAGGAAGCAGAGGCGGTGCCATTGATTATTCTCTTCTTCTGGACGGTCTGATGGCAGAACGTGAACAGGGAATCACCATTGATGTTGCATACCGTTATTTTACAACAGATAACAGAAGCTTCATTGTTGCAGATACACCCGGACATGAAGAATATACAAGAAACATGGCAGTGGGTGCGTCCTTTGCAGATCTGGCAGTTATCCTGGTGGATGCTTCACAGGGAGTACTGGTACAGACAAGACGTCATGCAAGAATCTGCGCATTGATGGGAATCCGTTACTTTGTATTTGCAGTAAACAAAATGGATCTTATTGAATATGATGAAAAACGTTTCCGCGGCATTGAGAATCAGATTGCAGCACTGATAGAAGAACTGAAACTTGCCAATGTAACTATTATTCCGGTATCTGCCACAGAAGGTGACAACGTTACAACCAAATCTGACAACATGCCATGGTATAAAGGTGAGGCGCTTCTTTCCCATCTGGAAACCGTAGACATTAAGGAAGATACAGAGAAGGGCTTCTATATGCCTGTACAGAGAGTCTGCAGACCAAACCATGAGTTTCGCGGATTCCAGGGACAGATTGAAAATGGTGCCATCAGGGCAGGCGACCTTGTGACTACTCTTCCCAGTAAAGAAGAAGCTCATGTAAAGAGTATTCTTGTTGGCGATAAAGAAGTTCAGGAAGCTGTACAGGGACAGCCTGTTACCATCCAGCTTGACAGAGAAGTAGATGTTTCCCGTGGATGTGTACTCACCATTGATTCCGGCGCAGTTCTTACAGACTCTGTGGAAGCAGATATCCTCTGGATGGATGACAATGCTCTTACGGATGGCAAGAACTTCTTTGTAAAAATCGGTACAAAGATGATCCCCGGCCTAGTTACAAAGATCAATTATTCTGTGGATGTTAATACAGGTGAAAAGAAAAGCGCATATACCTTAAAGAAGAATGAGATTGCTTCCTGTACTCTGGAATTCTCAGAGAAGATCGTTGTAGACGAATTTGACAGGCACAGAACACTGGGTGAGCTGATCCTGATAGATCGTGTCACAAATATGACTTCTGCCTGCGGTGTTGTGAGAAAAACCTTTGTTTCTCAGGATAGATCTCAGATCGGAAAAGTGGACGAGCAGGTTCGTGCAGGACTGAAAGGTCAGACACCGGTAGTAGTGGAATTCCCGATCGGTAAAGAAGGAATCACTCTTGATTTTGCAGAGCAGGTAGAAAAGGGACTGACTGTACTTGGAAAACATACCTATCTGTATCAGCCGGCAGCGAGTGAAAACTATGCAGAAACTGTCCGCCATCTTAAGGCAGCAGGTCTGATCGTACTTCTTGTTCTTGATGAAAATACAGCAAAAGACGAGACATTAAAGACTCTGGATGGTTTCTATGCGAACTGGCAGATTGACGGAATCACTGTGAAAGATGCGATTGATTTCGTGAAAAAGAAATCTGCATTTACAGTGCAGAGTGTACATGATGGAAATTATATCTGATTATAACAGGGCTATAAATCGCCGCAGAGACAAAGAAAGTCTCTGCGGTATTTTGTTTTCTTGACAAGTGTCGTTACAGCGGATTATACTTATTTTCAAATATCCAGAATCCATAATAATACAGACAGGAAAGATAACAGAAATATGCAAACGAACAATGAAAGTAAACAAAACCAAAAAAAGAGATGATGCTTGGAACTTTGTTTGTAATTGCTACGATCATTATTTTGGCGATACCAACGAAAAAAAGACAGAAATAAAGATGAGTGAATATCGATCAGAATATAGAATGGGCAATTGGTTACTGTTCACACACCACTATCCCGCGAGGTGTTTTGGCATGAATATGCCAAAATCCCGAGACATATAAGCCAAAATTCCATTGCCACAGGCAATCTGGAATGAATTTTGGCTAAGTTACTGTGAACGGAGTGAACAGTAACGGCAATTGTGAAGTGGCATTCAGATTACATATTATGCAGCAGAGTATGATATAATTCGTTTTGTATAATGGCGTCAGGATTAAGAGCATATGTAGAGCTGTGTAGCGAAGCGGATTGCGAATATCTGTTTGACTTTTGATGGGTGTACACGAGAACATTTTTTTACAGTGAAAGTTATCTGTATTATATTACAGAGGGTACTGTACAGATAATCAGGAGGTATTTTATGCGTTTGGAAAAAGTACAGGAAGCGTTAAAAACAAAGAAAATTCATTATGAATATACAGAGGAAAACGGATGCGGAAGCATCGACTTTATGTTTCGCGGTCTGAGATTCCATATATGGGAATATGAAGATCGTGTCTGGGGAGCGGAGACAAACGTGTTCGAAGCAGGCAGAAGCCAGGATATTGAGGGAGATTACGAGGAAATTATTTCCGGAGAAATCCTCTCATGGCCGGATATGCTGCCTGGGATGTAAGTATTACTGCAGAAGGGAATGATATTTACGAAAAAATATAGAACCGGACAAATTGTATTAACTGCATGTATTGTAGCTGTCTGTATGTTTTCAAATGCCCATGGGACAGAAGCGGCAGGTCCGCCGGCACCGAAAACTCTGACAGTTACACCGACAGAAAAATCGAAATCAACAGCAAAGTCAAAGTCTGCGTCAACATCAAAGTCCAAATCAACACCGAAATCTAAATCGGCACTAACACAAAAACCTGAAGCAACACCAATACCTGCATCTACTCCAACACCGGAGCAGGAAGCTGAGACAGATAAACAGAAACCGGCAGATCAGGGAACTTTAAGCAAGCCAGATCATCCGGATACTATCTCCGCAGATAAACTGGTATTTATCGGAGATTCCAGAACAGAGGGATTGAGGGATGCGGTAAATGATGACAGCATTTGGTCCTGTCTTTCTTCTATGGGATATGACTGGATGGTATCTACAGGAGTGCCTCAGGTAGAAGATCAGATTGAGGACAATACAGCGGTTATTATTCTGATGGGTGTTAATGACCTGTATCATGTTAATGACTACATCAGCTATATTAATTCCAAAGCTGCCGAATGGGGAAACAGGGGAGCGCAGACTTATTTTGTGTCTGTAGGTCCGGTGCAGAATGATCCCTATTGCAGTAATGCGGAGATTGAAAGCTTCAATGCGGCAATGCAGGCAAATCTGAGCGGGGTTACCTACATAGATGTATATTCCCATCTGGTATCTGAGGGATTTTCTACCGTAGACGGAACCCACTATCCGGACAGTGTGTCTGTAGATATTTATAATTATATTCTGGATCATCTGGAGGAACAGAGGAGTGGAATCTGGGGATAACAACATATGAACAGCAACTTCGGGGGCGACAATTCAGCGAAAATTCTGATGTTGTGTTGAGCCTGGAAGCATTTGGTGATATGATATGCAGATAAGAAAACGGAAATGAGCGGAATTTCGTTTCTCTGTGAAGTGGCTGAAAGTTCAGCAGGAGGAAAAATGAGTGTGCTGATTGCAGCAGTGATGAAATTATAAATGGAAATTGTTCGGTGTCCCTGCATTGGATTGCCGTACAGTTATCCGAATCGAAAATCAGGAGGAAAAAATGAGAGGACTGTATTCATCCAAAACAGAAATCAGACACAAAATTTTTACAGAAATTGCGAGGATGGCATATGAAGGCCAGTCTCCGGAGATGCTGGAAGAGCTTCCCTACAAGATCGTACCCGGTGAAATTGCGACTTATCGTGACAGTATTTTTCTGGAAAGAGCGGTAGTTGGTGAGAGACTCCGCGTTGCAATGGGGATGTCACTGAGAAAGGTTACAGAGCATGCGCCAATTTCCAAAGGTGTGGAGGCCAGCGTTATTGAGGAAAAGTATTATGAACCGCCGCTTATCAATGTGATCAAGTTTGCCTGTAATTCCTGCCCTGAAAAAAGGGTAATGATCACAGAGGGCTGTCAGGGGTGCCTGGAGCATCCCTGTGTGGAAGTCTGTCCAAAGAAAGCAGTGCATATGGAAGGCGGCAGATCCCATATTGATGAAGATGCCTGTATCAAATGCGGAAAGTGTCTGGAAGCCTGTCCGTATAATGCAATCATCAAACAGGAACGTCCATGTTCAAAGGCATGCGGTATGAATGCTATTGGCTCTGATGAATATGGAAGAGCAGAGATTGATCAGGATAAATGTGTATCCTGCGGACAATGTCTGGTAAGTTGTCCGTTCAGTGCTATTGTAGACAAAGGACAGATTTTCCAGACTATTATGGCATTAAAAAGTGAAACACCGGTGTATGCAATCGTGGCGCCTGCCATTGCAGGCCAGTTTCCGGGTATGGAGAATAATAAGATACGGGGAGCATTTCAGGCACTTGGCTTTACAGATGTAAGAGAGGTTGCCGTCGGTGCAGATCTGTGCACAGTGGAGGAGGCAAAGGACTTTTTGGAAGAAGTTCCTGAGAAACTTCCTTTCATGGCTACATCCTGTTGTCCGTCCTGGTCTATGATGGCTAAGAAATTATTCCCGGAACAGGCGAAATGTATCTCTATGGCACTGACACCTATGGTTCTCACTGCAAGGCTGATCAAGCAGAAGGAACCAGATTGTAAGATCGTTTTCGTAGGTCCCTGTGCAGCCAAGAAGCTGGAAGCCAGCCGTAAGAGTATCCGCAGCTATGTGGATTTTGTGCTGACCTTCGAGGAAGTAGCAGGAATGTTTGATGCCAAAGGCGTGGACTGGAAAGATATTCCGGAAGGAGAACCACTGTTTCATGCCAGTGCTGACGGAAGAGGTTTCGCAGTCAGCGGTGGTGTGGCAGAAGCGGTTGTCCATGCGGTGAAGCGTATTGATCCTGATCGGGAAGTAAAGGTAATGAATGCAGAAGGTCTGCAGAACTGTAAGAAGATGCTCCAGATGGCCAAGATTGGTAAATATAATGGATATCTTTTGGAAGGAATGGCATGTCCGGGCGGCTGTGTAGCAGGTGCCGGTACTATCCAGACAGTTAAAAAAGCAGCAGCAGCTCTCGAAAAAATGAAGAAAGAGGCTTCGTTTACAGATGCCTATGACTCCAAATACAGAGCAAGACTGGAAAGCCTGGAGAAATTTGATGTGGAGTGAGATTCTGACTGAATCAGTGAAATCCTATATGGATTGCAAGTGTTTGAATGCAATCAGTATATAGCAGACTAAAAATGAATAATCGTCAGAAGAACTGTCAGGCTGAGTGATAAGTTTAACTGAATAGGGTAAGTCCCCTGCGGAGATTGCGAAAAGCAATAAGCAGGGGACTTTTGTCATCTGTACAAGGTTGACTTAAATCAAAAAAAGTTTCATATAGGTCATGAAATAATTAACAGTATGTTGACTGAGATTTTATAGAATAATAAATTAAGTCAAGCGAACAGGCAAAAATATTTGACTGGAAATTTATAAATAGCAAATTAGGTCAAGAAATTAGTGTGGATTGTATGACTTGAAAATTAAAATCTATTGATTAAGTCAAAACACCAGTTAATAATTGTTGATTTATATTTCTGTTTTTTCAATTTAAGTCATCAGAGACAGATTTATTCTGTTTCCGTAACTTTGATTTTTTTCTGGAAATCTCTGGTATATTGAATCTCATAATCAGAAGTTACGAAAAATGCCTGTACATCGTCCAGAGACTCGGCCAGTTTCATGCCATCCTCCAGACCAAGAGCAAAGCAGGTCGTGCTCAGCGCATCCCCATCCACAGACTGATCGGAAATAATGGTAACTGCAATCAGCCCGTTATCATAAGGATAGCCGGTTTTAGGATTGAGCAGGTGATGATACAAAGTGCCATCCTGTTCAAAGCATCTCTCATAAATTCCTGAGGAAACCACTGACTTATCCCTGATGTCCATAACAGCAATAGTTTCGCTTCGGTCTGCAAATGGTTTCTGGATCCCGATCTTAAAAGCAGAATTGTCTGTTTTTTCGCCAATACAGAGAACATTTCCGCCAAGATTGATGATCGCACTTTTTACATCCTGAGAAACCAGATAATCCTTCAGGCGGTCTGCGATATAACCCTTGGCAATGGCACCGAGTTCGATTGCAGTATCGTCTGTCTTTAATGTAATCTCATTTTTATCTGTATCAACAGAGATATTGTGATAATTACATTTGGGCAGTGCTGCCTGGATCAGACTGTCCTTGGGTACTTTTGGATTTTCAGCAGTAAAATCCCACAGAGAAGTCAGCGGTTCAATAGCAATATCAAATGCACCCTCAGATAATACAGAATAATCAAGTCCCTTAGAAACCAGCTCCGCCAGAGAAGCCGACACCTGATAAGTATCCTCTGTCCCCTTCACAGGTGTAAGTTCCCGATGGTTTAACTGATATAATTCACTGTCATCTGCGGTGCGGCTGAATATTTTCTCATACTTGTCACAAAGATTCATGCATTCTGTAAGCAGCTCTCTGTCCTGAGAATCATAGATAGTGACCGTAACTGCAGTATTCAGTTTGATCGCAGTGGCAGAGATGGGATCTTGGGAACCGGCATCCGTATTTTTGACATTTTCCGTTTTTGCCGAACATCCGGAAAAAACAGCCGGACATAATATAAGAGATGCTGCGAGCATTGAAAAAGTACAGCGTGTTATTAATTTTTTTGCAGATATATGATATAATGTCATAAATGTAACCTCATAGTTATTTTATGGAATTGCTATAAGCAATAGTTCAGGGAAGAAATATCTTTTGATCCCAACACCATAGTATATCAGAAACAGCAAACTTTGCACAGGTACAAAGGCAACAGAAAAAATCCAAAAGGAGATACCGGATAGAAATGAAATATGCCGGAAACAAAGAGAGGAGTAAATAATGTCCGATGCAGTAAACTGCGAATATTGTGTAAACTACAGTTATGATGACGACTATGAATGCTACACCTGTGAAATAAATCTTGACGAAGATGAAATGGTGAAGTTCATCACCGGAAACTTCAATCAGTGTCCATACTTCAAGATGGGTGACGAATACCGCATTGTACGTAAGCAGATGTAGAATTTATAAAAAGTAACAAATATTCAACTAAGCGAGGAATTAAGATAATGGAAAACGTTTATATTATGAACCATCCGCTGATCCAGCATAAAATATCCATGCTGAGAAACAAAAACACAGGAACAAATGAATTCCGTAAATTAGTAGAAGAGATTGGAATCCTCATGGGATACGAAGCTCTCCGGGATCTTCCTGTAGAAAATGTAGAAGTAGAAACCCCTATTGAAACCTGCATGACACCAATGATTTCAGGGAAAAAACTGGCGGTTATCCCTGTGCTCCGAGCAGGCCTTGGAATGGTAAACAGTATTCTCACACTTGTGCCATCTGCAAAAGTAGGCCATGTAGGACTCTATCGTGATCCTGTAACCCATGAACCACACGAATACTACTGCAAACTCCCGGAAGCAATTGATGAACGAATTTCAGTGATCGTAGATCCAATGCTCGCAACCGGTGGCTCCGCAGAAGCAGCCGTTGACTTTGTCAAAAAACAGGGCGGAAAAACATTAAATTCATGTGCATCATCGCAGCCCCTGAAGGACTCAGACGTCTCCACGAAGCACATCCGGATGTTCAGATTTACTGTGGACACCTTGATCGTGAATTAAACGACCACGCCTACATCTGCCCAGGCCTTGGAGATGCCGGAGATCGTATCTTTGGCACAATATAAGAATAACGTGATTCGTTACATCTTATACCTATACTGTACTATACTATACTGCGCATATGAAGAACTCACCCTGCATCAATATAGCAGAAAGTTGTTTTAGATACACTGACAATTCTCCAACTACCAGCGTAAGCAGGATTCTCTTTTGGGGTGAATCTTGCAGGGAGTGTAGCAACTCTTAGGCCTGCGGAATCTGCGTTATGAAAAAAGAAGGCAACTGTCTGAGCCGCAGGCGAGTTTTGCCTTCTTTTTTCATGCATTTAGCAGATTCTGCAGGCCTTAGAGTTCCTGCTCCCGAAACTGAACCCCAAAAGAGAATCCTGCTTACGCGTCCCTTAATGAAAAAATTCAATAAAAATCAAATAAAAACCGAAAAAACCTCTTGACAACCCAAATCTCATATGCTATCTTATACCAGAACGCTGCCGAAGACAGTAGGTGCCGCAAGGCATAAGTTATAAACGCCTACCGAGGACTAAGTATTCTTTATATTTTTATGTAAGATTACGCAAGCCCTACTGCCAGACAGTAAGGCTTTTTATTTACTCATTTGCAGCGGTATACAAAATCTATAAGGAGGTGTACCATTTCATGGCAAAAGTAGAACTTAAACAACCAATCGTAGACGAAATTATCAACAACGTGAAAGATGCAGAATCTGTAGTACTTGTTAACTACAGCGGTCTTACAGTTGAACAGGATACTGCTTTACGTAAGGAATTAAGAGAAGCTGGTGTTGTATACAAAGTATACAAAAACACAATGATGCATCGTGCATTCGAAGGTACTCAGTGCGAAGAACTTATCCAGCACTTACATGGAACAAACGCTATAGCAATCTCTGCTACAGACGCAACTGCTCCTGCAAGAATCCTTGATAAATTCGCAAAGAAAGCACCGGCTTTAGAATTAGTTGCAGGTATCGTTGAAGGAAACTACAACGATCAGGCAGGTATTCAGGCACTGGCTGGAATCCCGTCCAGAGAAGAACTTCTCGGCAAACTGCTTGGAAGCATCCAGTCTCCGATTACAAACTTCGCTCGTGTGCTTAATCAGATCGCTGAGAAAAACGGCTCTGAAGCAGCAGCTGAATAATTTTTAATGCCAGAGGCATAAAACGAATCTAGTAACTATTCGAAAATCACCATCCACGAGGATGCTGAAGAGTTACCGAATTAAATAATATTATATGGAGGGAATTTAAAATGGCAAAATTAACAACAGAAGAATTTATTGCAGCAATCAAAGAATTATCTGTATTAGAATTAAACGACTTAGTAAAAGCTTGTGAAGAAGAGTTTGGTGTATCCGCAGCAGCAGGTGTTGTAGTAGCAGCAGCTGGAGCAGCAGAAGCAGCAGAAGAGAAAGATGAGTTCGATGTAGAACTTGCAGAAGTTGGACCAAACAAAGTTAAAGTTATCAAAGTTGTTCGTGAAGTAACTGGCTTAGGTCTTAAAGAAGCTAAAGAAATGGTTGACGGAGCTCCTAAGGTTGTTAAAGAAGGCGCATCCAAAGCAGAAGCTGAAGATATCAAAACAAAACTTGAAGCTGAAGGTGCTAAGGTTAACCTTAAATAATTATCTTCCTATTATATATAGAAGATTTGTAAGCAGGAATGCCATTGGTATTCCTGCTTTTTTTACAGAGCCGGAGGATTACAGACTATGATGAAAAGAAATACGGCAGCCATATTTGGTATCATCATTGCAGCCCAGCTTTGCCTGACTCCATACGCAGGTGCAAAAGTACAGGCGGCTGAACTGGAAGAAGGACAGATGTTTGAAGATTCATCAGAAGATACAGAGACTTTTGAAGATGCGTCAATACCGGATACGCAGTCGGCAGAGAAACCTGAAGAGAATGAATTTGGGGATGACGACGGTTTCAGTGATGGAGACGTTGAAACTTTTTCGGCGGAGGATGCGGATCAGTCCTGCGAAAATATGCAGGAACTTGTGCTGAATGTGCAGGATGGAGAGGATATTACTGTAAAGTTAAATACACTGCTGGCACAGGCCAGGGACAGGGCAACGGATGAAAAGCAGTGTAAAGTTATCGTGCCGCCCGGAAATTACACACTTACGGGAACTTTGCATATGTACAGCAATATCTGTTTATATGCAGAGGGCGCCACAATAACAAAGACTTCACCGAGAAAAGAAATCCTGCTTCGTCTTGGCGATACACAGAAATCGGCAGGCGGATACGAGGGATACCGTAATATAACTATCGATGGCGGAACCTGGGATTCAAACTATGAATGTGTGGAAGACAAGGAAGGACCTGGAGGGTTTGTAGGTTTTAGGATCGGTCATGCTACGAATGTTGTAGTGAAGAATGTTACATTTCTTAATAACCTTAAATCGCATTTTCTGGAACTTGCAGGAGTGAAGAATGCGGAAGTTACCGGATGTACGTTCAGGGGCTACTGGAAAGAGTTTACAGGCGGCGGACAGGAATGTATCCAGCTGGATGCCTGTATGCCGAGAATTTTCCCGGGATATCTTCCATATGACGGAAGTGTCTGTGAGAACATTGTGATAAAGGATAATACCTTTGAAGATGTATTTGCCGGCATTGGAAGCCACAGCATGATGTTTGATAAACCGTATAAAAATATCACGATCAGTAACAACCGGTTTAATAATCTGAAAAAGAGAGCGATATGGTGCCTGAATTATCAGGATACGGTTGTGACGGGAAATACCATGACAAATGTGGGCGGTGGTGTTTATGTGCGTTCTGTTTATACCAGAAATGCACATACTGTCAGCGGTCAGGAAGTATCTCCGGAGGGAAATCAATATGCAGAGAACATTCTGATCGCTGATAATCAGATTACAGTCCTGGAGCCAACCGTAATAGATGGCAAACAGTGGAATGGATATGGAATCTGGATCACAGGCGAGGTATCACTGGGCTCTGCAGGAGAAACTATTCCTTCTGAAGATGATGATCCCGAGAATACAGCGAATCCGACGACCAATGGAATTCCGGTGGGAAGATATATTATTCGCGGAGTTACAGCCAGAAATAATACGATCAGCGGAAATTGCGACGGAATTAAATTTTCCCTTGCAGAAGACTGTTCATGCAGGGGGAACACAGTCAGACTTTCTGATAGTCATACCTACAACAATATGGGGATCAGTGTTGCCAAGGGAAGCAATATCAGAGTTTCTTATAACAATCTTTCCGGCGGAAACGGATATGGGGTTTATGCGGCCGGAACAGAGGCTTCACAGAAAATCTGCAGGATTTACGGAAATACAGTCTCCGGATTTATGAAAGATGGGATTCTGGCTTCAGGGCTTGCTGCAGGAAGCCGTATTGAACACAACAGAGTCAGTACCAGTGCGGCAAATGGCATACTTGTAAAATGTATTGATAAGAGTGTGGTTGATGGCAATTACAGTTTTAAAAATAAGGCAAGAGGAATTCTTCTGCAGAGATGTGAGTCAGCAATGGTAGCGGATAATTTTGTTTCTGAAAATGCGATCAATGGAATTGAACTCAATATAAGAAGCAATCATTCTTCTGTGCAGGGAAATGTCTGTGGTTCCAATAAAAAATCAGGTCTGCGCATTGCCGGATCAAAGGGGATTTCGGCAGACGGAAATTCCTTCCGCGGCAACAGAGGATATGCGGCGGAATTTATCCGTTCTCATATCAGCAGTTATAAAGGCAATCGTTTTGAAGAAAATGGATATTCAAATCGTATCCATGTAAGAAACAGTAAAATCCCGAAGAAATAGCGTTACTGTTCGCACCGTTCACAGTAACGAAATAGCGACTGTTGCAATTATTTGAAAAAATTAAAAAAATATCAAAAAAGTGATTGACAGGCGCAACTTGCTGTGCTATAGTGAAGAATGCTATATTATGGCAAGATGTGCCTTTATGTCTTTTGACAAAAAGGGTCAAGTTATAATAAATTTAAAGAAAAAACAGGGGTGAAACGTCAATGGAAAAAAACAGAATTCGTTCTGTAAAAACTGGAAAAAGCATGCGTATGAGCTACCAGAGACAAGAAGAAGTCCTGGAAATGCCAAACCTGATCGAAGTCCAGAGAGATTCTTATAAATGGTTTCTTGATGAAGGACTTAGGGAAGTCTTTGATGATATTTCTCCGATCGCGGACTACAGCGGAAAGCTCAGCCTGGAATTCATCGACTTTACATTTGACGAGAAGGATGCGAAATATACTATCGAACAGTGTAAAGAACGTGACGCAACTTACGCCGCACCTTTGAAGGTTCGAGTGAGACTGATTAACAAAGAAACAGAGGAAATCAACGAACACGAGATTTTCATGGGAGATTTACCGATCATGACTGTTACAGGTACCTTTGTCATCAATGGTGCAGAGCGAGTAATTGTCAGCCAGTTAGTACGTTCCCCTGGAATCTATTACGCAATCGCGCATGATAAACTTGGTAAGAGACTGTTCTCCAGTACTGTAATCCCGAACAGAGGTGCATGGCTGGAATATGAGACAGACTCTAATGATGTTTTCTATGTACGTGTTGACAGAACAAGAAAGGTTCCGATCACTGTTCTGATCCGAGCACTTGGTGTAGGAAGCAATGCAGAGATTATTGATCTTTTCGGTGAAGAGCCAAAGATCCTTGCAAGTTTTACAAAGGATACATCCACCAACTATCAGGAAGGTCTTCTTGAATTATACAAGAAAATCCGTCCGGGTGAGCCGCTTGCAGTTGAGAGTGCGGAGAGCCTTATCAATGCAATGTTCTTTGATCCGAGAAGATATGACCTTGCGAAAGTTGGACGTTATAAATTTAACAAGAAGCTCCACCTCAACAGAAGAATCGTTGGTCACAGACTGGCTGAGGATGTTGTTGATGCTTCTACAGGCGAAATCCTGGCAGAAGAAGGAACTGTTGTGACAAAAGAAATGGCAAATACCATCCAGAACAGCGCTGTTCCATATGTATGGATCCTTGGCGAGGAAGACCGCAGAATTAAGGTTCTCTCTAACTTAATGGTTGATATCCGCCACTATCTTCCGGAAATTGAAGATCCTAAGAGCATAGGTATTACAGAATTAGTATACTACCCTGTTCTTGAAAACATTCTGGAAGAAAATGACACATTAGAAGACAGAATCGCAGCGATCCACAGAGATATCCATGATCTGATTCCGAAGCATATCACAAGAGAAGATATTTTTGCTTCTATTAACTACAATATGCATCTGGAATATGGCCTTGGCAATGCCGATGATATCGACCACCTTGGCAACCGTCGTATCCGTGCTGTAGGTGAATTGCTTCAGAACCAGTACAGAATCGGTCTTTCCAGACTGGAACGTGTGGTTCGTGAGAGAATGACAACTCAGGACACAGAGAATATTTCTCCGCAGTCCCTGATCAATATCAAACCTGTAACTGCAGCAGTGAAGGAGTTCTTCGGTTCTTCCCAGCTGTCACAGTTCATGGATCAGAACAACCCTCTTGGTGAGCTGACCCATAAGAGACGTCTTTCCGCCCTGGGACCTGGCGGTCTGTCACGAGACAGAGCCGGATTCGAGGTTCGAGATGTCCATTACTCCCATTACGGAAGAATGTGCCCTGTTGAGACCCCTGAAGGTCCTAACATCGGTCTGATCAACTCCCTTGCATCTTATGCAAGAATCAATCAGTACGGATTTATCGAGGCACCTTACCGTAAGATCGACAAAACAGATCCTAAGAATCCTCGTGTAACAGATGAGGTTGTATATATGACCGCTGATGAAGAGGATAATTACCATGTAGCACAGGCCAACGAGCCTCTGGACGAAGAAGGACATTTCGTTCATAAGAATGTATCCGGTCGTTTCCGCGAAGAGACTCAGGAGTATGAGCGTCATATGTTTGATTACATGGACGTATCTCCTCGTATGGTATTTTCCGTTGCTACTGCCCTGATTCCGTTCTTGCAGAACGATGATGCTAACCGTGCGCTGATGGGATCAAACATGCAGCGTCAGGCTGTGCCGCTTCTGACAACAGAGGCTCCGGTAGTTGGTACTGGTATGGAAGTGAAGACAGCAGTTGACTCCGGTGTCTGCGTAGTTGCAAAGAAATCCGGTACTGTACTTCGTTCCACATCTACAGATATCAGCATTAAGAATGATGATGGTACAAAAGATGATTACCATCTGACTAAATATCTGAGAAGTAACCAGAGTAACTGTTATAACCAGAAACCAATCGTATTCCAGGGTGAGCACGTAGAGGCAGGACAGGTTATCGCAGATGGTCCTTCCACAGCAAACGGAGAACTTGCTCTTGGTAAGAACCCGCTGATCGGATTCATGACATGGGAAGGTTATAACTACGAGGATGCGGTACTCCTCAGTGAAAGACTTGTTATGGACGATGTTTATACATCTGTTCATATTGAAGAATATGAATGCGAAGCCCGTGATACCAAACTGGGACCGGAAGAGATCACACGTGATGTTCCTGGTGTGGGTGATGACGCTCTGAAGGATCTGGATGAGCGTGGTATTATCCGTATCGGTGCTGAAGTACGTGCCGGCGATATCCTTGTTGGTAAAGTTACTCCTAAGGGAGAGACAGAGCTTACTGCAGAAGAGAGACTTCTTCGTGCAATCTTTGGTGAGAAAGCACGTGAAGTACGTGATACTTCTCTGAAAGTACCTCACGGTGAATACGGTATTATCGTAGATGCCAAGGTATTTACAAGAGAGAACGGCGATGAGATGTCACCTGGTGTTAACCAGTCCGTACGTATCTACATCGCACAGAAGAGAAAGATTTCCGTTGGTGATAAGATGGCCGGACGTCATGGTAACAAGGGTGTTGTTTCCCGTGTACTTCCTGTTGAAGATATGCCATTCCTTCCGAACGGACGTCCTCTTGATATCGTGCTGAATCCTCTGGGTGTGCCTTCCCGAATGAATATCGGACAGGTCCTGGAGATTCACTTAAGCCTTGCTGCGAAAGCACTTGGATTCAACGTTGCAACTCCTATTTTCCAGGGTGCAAACGAGCATGATATCCAGGATACACTGGAACTTGCAAACGATTATGTAAACACAGAAGACTTTGAAGAGTTCCGCGAGAAATACAAAGACATTTTAGCACCGGATGTAATGCAGTATCTGGATGAGAACAAAGCCCACAGAGCACTGTGGAAGGGTGTTCCGATTTCCAGAGACGGTAAAGTGCGTCTGCGTGACGGCCGTACAGGAGAGTATTTCGACAGTCCTGTAACAATTGGTCACATGCACTATCTGAAACTGCACCATCTGGTTGATGATAAGATCCATGCACGTTCTACAGGTCCTTACTCTCTGGTAACACAGCAGCCACTGGGTGGTAAAGCACAGTTCGGTGGACAGCGTTTTGGTGAGATGGAGGTTTGGGCACTGGAAGCATACGGTGCATCCTACACACTGCAGGAAATCCTGACAGTAAAATCCGATGATGTTGTTGGACGTGTTAAGACATACGAAGCAATCATCAAGGGTGACAATATTCCTGAGCCGGGTATTCCGGAATCCTTCAAGGTTCTCTTAAAAGAACTTCAGTCTCTTGGTCTGGATGTGAAGGTACTCAAGGATGACAATACAGAAGTACATCTTCTTGAATCTGTAGATTACGGTGACACAGACCTTCGTTCTGTCATCGAGGGAGATTCCAGAAGACATCATGACAGAGAAGAAGACTACGGCAAACATGGCTATACAAAGCAGGAGTTTGACGGAGAAGAACTCGTTGACATTGACGAGGATGAAGATGAGGATGACTTCATTGAGCTGGATGAGGCTCTTGAAGACAATGACGAAGAGTAAGAAAGGGGAAAGAATACATGGCAGAAACAACTAACGCCAATGAAACATATCAGCCAATGACTTTCGATGCCATCAAAATCGGACTGGCGTCCCCTGAGAAAATCAGAGAGTGGTCAAGAGGCGAGGTTTTAAAACCTGAGACCATCAACTACCGTACCTTAAAGCCGGAGAAAGACGGACTTTTCTGTGAAAGAATCTTTGGACCGAGCAAGGACTGGGAGTGCCACTGTGGAAAGTACAAAAAGATTCGCTATAAAGGTGTTGTCTGCGACAGATGTGGTGTAGAAGTTACCAAATCCTCTGTACGTAGAGAGCGTATGGGACATATCGAGCTGGCTGCTCCGGTATCCCACATCTGGTATTTTAAAGGAATTCCGTCCCGTATGGGACTGATCCTTGACATTTCTCCGAGAACTCTGGAGAAAGTCCTTTACTTTGCTAACTATATCGTACTGGATCCGGCTAATTCCGGACTCCAGTACAAACAGGTACTTACAGAGAGAGAATATCAGGATGCACGTGAGGCTTATGGATATGATTTCCGCGTAGGTATGGGTGCAGAATCCATCAAAGAGCTTCTCGAAGCAATTGATCTTGAGAAAGATTCTGTTGAACTGAAAAAAGAGTTAAAAGATGCTACAGGCCAGAAACGTGCCAGAATCATCAAACGTCTCGAAGTTGTAGAATCCTTCCGTGAGTCAGGAAACCGTCCTGAGTGGATGATCATGACAGTTATCCCTGTAATCCCGCCGGATCTTCGTCCTATGGTTCAGCTGGATGGTGGACGTTTTGCTACATCTGACTTAAATGATCTTTACAGAAGAATCATCAATCGTAACAATCGTCTGAAGAGACTTCTGGAATTAGGTGCACCGGATATTATTGTTCGTAATGAGAAACGTATGCTTCAGGAAGCGGTAGATGCCCTGATCGACAACGGCCGCCGCGGACGTCCTGTAACAGGTCCTGGAAACAGAGCTCTGAAATCCCTTTCCGATATGCTGAAAGGTAAATCCGGACGTTTCCGTCAGAACCTTCTCGGTAAACGAGTTGACTATTCCGGACGTTCCGTTATCGTCGTAGGACCGGAACTTAAGATTTATCAGTGTGGTCTTCCGAAAGAGATGGCGATCGAGCTGTTCAAACCTTTCGTTATGAAAGAGCTTGTTGCAAACGGAACTTCACACAATATTAAGAATGCTAAGAAAATGGTTGAGAAGCTGGAGCCTGCTGTATGGGATGTTCTGGAGGATGTTATCAAAGAACATCCGGTTATGCTGAACCGAGCACCTACACTGCATCGTCTTGGTATCCAGGCATTCGAACCGATCCTTGTAGAAGGTAAAGCGATCAAACTGCATCCGCTGGTTTGTACCGCATTCAACGCTGACTTCGATGGTGACCAGATGGCCGTACATCTTCCGCTTTCACAGGAAGCACAGGCAGAGTGCCGTTTCCTTCTGTTATCACCGAACAACCTGCTGAAACCTTCTGATGGTGGTCCTGTAGCCGTTCCTTCACAGGATATGGTACTTGGTATCTACTATCTGACTCAGGAAAGACCTGGAAACAAGGGTGAAGGCAAGTTCTTTAAGAGCGTAAACGAAGCAATCCTTGCTTATGAGAATAAAGTAATCACACTGCAGTCCAGAATCCATGTTCGCTGCAGCAAGACAATGCCGGACGGATCCGTTCTGACCGGTACAGTAGAATCTACACTTGGACGTTTCCTGTTTAACGAAATCCTTCCACAGGATCTTGGTTTCGTAGACAGAAGTGTTCCGGGAAATGAACTTCTTCTTGAGGTTGACTTCCTGGTAGCCAAGAAACAGCTGAAACAGATTCTTGAAAAAGTTATCAATACTCACGGTGCTACAAAGACTGCTGAGGTTCTTGATGCGATCAAAGCTACAGGTTACAAATATTCCACACGTGCAGCCATGACTGTTGCCATTGCCGATATGACAGTTCCGCCTCAGAAACCGGAAATGATCAAACAGGCTCAGGATACTGTAGACCTTATCACAAAGAACTATAAACGTGGTCTTATCACCGAGGAAGAGCGTTACAAAGAAGTTGTTGATACATGGAAGAAGACTGACGATGAGCTTACACATGCTCTGCTGACCGGTCTTGATAAATACAACAACATCTTCATGATGGCTGACTCCGGTGCCCGTGGTTCCGATAAACAGATCAAACAGCTTGCAGGTATGCGAGGACTGATGGCCGATACAACCGGTCACACCATCGAGCTGCCTATCAAGTCAAACTTCCGTGAAGGTCTTGACGTACTGGAATACTTCATGTCTGCACATGGAGCACGTAAAGGTATGTCCGATACAGCTCTTCGTACAGCCGATTCAGGTTACCTGACAAGACGTATGGTTGACGTTTCTCAGGATCTGATCGTACGTGAGACAGACTGCTGTGAAAACAGAGATGAGATCTCAGGTATGTATGTAGAATCTTTTGTAGATGGTAAAGAAGAGATCGAAGGACTTCAGGAGCGTATCACAGGTCGTTTCTCCTGTGAGACAATTAAGAATAAAGATGGCGAAGTTATCGTAAAAGCCAACCATATGATCACACCGAAACGTGCTGCCCGCATCATGAAAGAAGGCGTGGACAACCAGACAGGCGGATCTATCGAGAAAGTTAAGATCCGTACAATCCTTACATGTAAATGTAAAGTTGGTATCTGTGCGAAATGTTACGGTGCGAACCTTGCAACCGGCGAGCCGGTACAGGTTGGTGAATCTGTCGGTATCATCGCTGCTCAGTCTATCGGTGAGCCAGGTACACAGCTTACCATGCGTACTTTCCACAGTGGTGGTGTTGCCGGTGGAGATATCACACAGGGTCTTCCTCGTGTCGAGGAGCTTTTTGAGGCAAGAAAGCCGAAAGGTCTTGCCATCATCACAGAGATTCCTGGTGTTGCTGTTATCAATGACACTAAGAAGAAACGTGAAGTTATCGTTACAGATCAGGAAACAGGTGAATCCAAGACTTACCTTATTCCATACGGATCTCGTATCAAGATCACAGACGGACAGATTCTTGAAGCAGGTGATGAACTTACAGAAGGTAGCGTAAATCCGCATGATATCCTGAGAATTAAGGGTGTACGTGCAGTTCAGGATTATATGATCCGTGAAGTACAGCGTGTATATCGTCTCCAGGGTGTTGAGATCAGCGATAAGCATATCGAAGTTATCGTTCGTCAGATGCTGAAGAAAATCCGTATCGAAGATAACGGAGATACAGAATTCCTTCCTGGAACACTGGTTGACTTCCTTGAATACGAGGACGTTAACGAGCAGATGGAAAAAGAAGGCAAACAGCCTGCAGATGGAAAACAGGTTATGCTTGGTATTACTAAGGCATCTCTTGCTACAAACTCCTTCCTGTCAGCCGCTTCCTTCCAGGAAACAACTAAAGTTCTGACTGAAGCCGCTATCAAGGGTAAAGTTGACCCGCTGATCGGTCTGAAAGAGAACGTAATCATCGGTAAACTGATTCCTGCAGGTACCGGTATGAAACGCTACAGAGATGTAAGACTCAACAGCACAATGCCTGAACCGGAAGTAAAGGTTGAAGATATAGCCGAAGGACTTACGGAAGATGAAGAAATCAAAGATGATGAGATGATCACAATGGATGAAGAACTTCCGGAAGACGAAGAATTCGATGTTGAAGAATCTGATGAAGAAGAGGCTGCTGAAGACGAAGCTGATGATCAGGCTTCAGACGATGCAGAAGACAACGAATGATCCAACGGAGTAGATAACTTATCCGGACTGATTTGATATGAATTCACAAGAGAACTATCTGTGCCGACAGATTTTGCCGGCGAGGTAGTTCTCTTTTATTTTCCGGAACATTCCATTGCCGAAAAAAGAGAAAAATACAAAGAAACTGCTTTTTGTGTTATAATACCAGTACATTATGAGCAGGTAATGAACTGTGAAATATTTTTACAGTTATGATAAATATACATTTTTGTTTCCGGTAACAGCTTGTAAAAAGCATTGACCGGGACAGGGAAGGAAATAGAAATTGAACAGAAATGGAGGTGCAATATGGATAAAGAACTTCCGGTTTCAGCATGGCCGGAATGGAAAATCATAGAGAAAATCGGCGAAGGCTCTTTTGGAAAGGTGTATAAGGCACAGAGAACAGAACGTGGAAAATCTTTCTATTCTGCTATCAAGATCATCAATATACCCGGAAGCCAGAGCGAGTTGAACAGCGTACGTTCTGAAACAGGGGATGAGCAGTCCACAAGACAGTATTTTCAGAATCTGGTTGAGGAATGTATTCAGGAAATCAGTACCATGGAATACTTTCGAGGAAACTCTTACATTGTCTCTGTAGAAGATTTTAAGGTTATGGAATATCTGGATGTCATTGGATGGGAGATTTCCATAAGGATGGAATATCTGACAAGTTTTATGGATTACTGTGCGGAAAAGCAGCTTACTGAGAAAGAGGTAATAAAGCTGGGAATGGATTTGAGTAAGGCACTGGAATATTGCCGGAAACTTAAGATCATTCACAGGGACATCAAGCCGGAGAATATTTTTGTATCCAGATTTGGCGATTTTAAGCTTGGAGATTTCGGAATTGCACGTGAACTTGAACGAACCATGAGCGGATTTTCCAAGAAAGGTACTTACTCTTATATGGCGCCTGAGATGTATAAAGGTGAGAAATATGACAGCAGGGTAGATATTTATTCTCTTGGGATTGTGCTGTACAGGCTGATGAATCATAACAGACTTCCATTTATGAGTCTGGAAAAACAGTTTATCACTTACAGGGATAAGGAAAATGCATTAAATAAGCGTGTTGCAGGAGAGCAGATGAGTGCACCTGTGGATGCAGGAACACAGTTTGCCCGTATTATCATGAAGGCCTGTGCTTATGATCCTGCACAGAGATATCAGACACCGGAGGAGCTTTATAGTGTGCTGGATGATCTGAAAAATGGAAGATCTGGCAGAATCCGGCAGTTACAAAACGGTGTTCAGAAAGCAGGAACGGATAAAACAGAATCATATAGTGCAATTGCACAGAACGGCAGAGCAGCACAGAATGTTACATCAGATACCGAAAATGTACGAAAAAGTACGGTGCAGAATACGTCAGTACAGAATACCCGGGGAAATAAAAAAACATCAGATTTTCAGAATGCTGCAAAAAGAAAACGTGCTGTAAACAATGTTCCGGCGAGCAGCTTTACAGATAAAGAAACAATGTCAGTTGTAGCAGAACAGAAAATACAGCCACAGGAAACGCCATCAGAAACAGTTGCGATAAGATCTGCGCGTGCTGTGGAAGCCAGAAAGCGAAGACGCAGGAAGAAACAGCTGCTGCGCAGGGCATTGCTTGCAATTGTGGCAGGTACAGCGATACTTATGATGGCCGCCGTCTATTACAGAGTAAGTACAGATCATGCTCAGGAAGGACAGGAGGATAATCCGATCGCAATTCTGGATGATGAGAAATACAGCTCCACAAAATCCGGATCCAAAGATTTCTCCAAAGCTCTGGATACGATCAAGGAGCAGGCAACAACTATCACAGATAATCTGAACAGTTACGACTGGGTTGGAACAGAAGGAACTGTTCTGCGATATCTGAGAAGGGTAAAGACTACTCAGCAGGCAGATGGAAATCTGGATATTGAGAGTGAATGCATGAAAGCGCTGGTCTATCCGGCAGAATCCGGAGATGGAGTTTATGAAGAATATTTCTACTGGGGAGAGAAGTTATTCTTTGCATATATCTGGTATGATGAAACTTCAGAATATTATTATTATAACGACGGCGAACTGATAAGATGGATCGATTCCAATGGAAAATGCCACGATAACGAAAAAGATAATGAGGAGTTCGTGAAACGTGGCGAGAAATACTGGAACAATTCATTGAAAGCATTGAAGGGAGAAGGAACAAAGACAGATAATGGCAATGTATCAGATTGAATGTGCATATACCTGCCATACAGGAAATATCCGGGCAAATAATGAAGATAATTTCTGGTGTTTTGGGGAATCCCTTCCGGTGAACAATGAAGGAACAAAGGGTATCTGCTCAAAGATTATTTCGGGTAACAGAGCACCGGCAATGGCGGTATTTGACGGTATGGGAGGAGAAAGCTGCGGCGAGATTGCAGCCTTTCTTGCATCAGAAGAATTTGGAAAATTTTATAATGCGAATAAAAGAATGCTGAGGGATATGCCGGAAGATTTTATAGACGATGTATGTGAGAAGATGAATCAGGCAGTATGCAGATATGGAACAGAGCATCATATTTGGAGCATGGGAAGCACAATGGCAATGCTCCTCTTTACACCAGAGTCTATGTTTGCCTGCAATCTTGGGGACAGCAGGATTTATCTTATGGATGGCGGTAAGCTTCAGCAGATTTCCACAGACCATGTTTTTGGTGGTACGGCAGTTGGGAAAGCCCCGTTAACCCAGTATCTTGGACTTCCTGAAGAGCTGCAGAGACTGGAACCTTCTGTGACAGAAATCGAGCATAAGGAGGGATACAGATATCTTTTGTGTTCAGATGGAGTAACAGATATGCTTTCGGACAGTGAGATAGAGGCGATTCTGTCACAGGATATGGAAATCCCGGAGATTGTAAATCATCTTCTTAAAAATGCTCTCCAAAAAGGTGGGAGAGATAATGTGACGATCGTGCTCTGTGAAGTACAGAAGCTGGATACAGTCCGCAGAATGAAAGAATGGATGAAAAATCTAAAAGATAAAAAATGAGAGGTGGGGCAGCATGAAGAACCGTATGCAGGATCTGGATTTTGAACAGA
The DNA here is from genome assembly GCF_015668165.1 of Blautia sp. 1001283B150304_161114_C9. NCBI lineage: Bacteria > Bacillati > Bacillota > Clostridia > Lachnospirales > Lachnospiraceae > Blautia > Blautia sp. 1001283B150304_161114_C9. The sequence continues at coordinate 117,169 of NZ_JADPGO010000003.1, forward strand.
ATGTTGCGTTTGATAAAGTACAGGAGTATGAATTTACCAGAAGGGCGGCACAGAGATTTCGGCAGGTGGTAAGCCTGGACAGTTTTGAAGACGAAGATGCGGATGTTATTTTCCACTATTTATATAAAGAGATGGAACTGGTGTCCTTTGGCGACCATCTGAAGAGATATATTTATGAAAGGGCAGAGCTGGAAGAACCTTTCTCGGAGGTTCCACAGGAAGTGTATAAGGAGATCGTAGTAGATTCCTTTAAGGAAACCTATACGCCCAAATCCATGAATCCTACCTCTACCAAGTTGTCGGCACTGGTGAATAACTGGCTGAATCAGGCATCTGTAAAAAGAGAAACTGTTTTTCTTCTGGGGTTTGGGTTGAAAATGACCACAGAGGATGTGTCGGATTTCCTGACAAGAGTACTGAAAGAACAGGATTTTGATTTTCACAATCCGGACGAGGTGATCTACTGGTATTGTTACAGTACGCAGCAGGGTTATCATAAAGCAGAGGAATTGAAAAAAAAATATGAGATACTCGCTCCTGTAGAAGTGGAAAATACTCAGGTTTTATACGGAAGCAACCTGTGCCTTGATACGGAGGAGAAACTGATCGATTATCTTGCCCGACTGAAATCAAAAAGAGTAGATCCCATATCTGAGAAAAGTCAGGCATTTCAGGAGTTTACAAAGCTTTTATATCATGCGAAGCAGATTATTGCCGGACTGTATCAGCATGATGAAGAGGAAAAAGGTGGGGATAAGGTGTGGACAGCAGAAAGAATCACACCTTCTGATGTGGAAAAAGTAATCTGCAGCGGAATCCCCATCAACAAAATGGGCAATCTGAAGAAAATGTCTGCCTCCATTCTGGCAAAGCATTTCAGCCAGAAGCGTTTCAGCAGGCAGAGGATTACAAATATTTTAAGCCACAAACTCCCGGTGGAGCGCTTTGACCTGATCACACTGGAATTCTTTATCGTATCCCAGGAAATGGAGGATGATGATCCTTTTAACAGATACAAGCATTTTCTGGATGAGATTCAGGATATTCTGCTTCGATGTGGAATGGGAGAGATATACATAGTAAATCCATACGAATGTTTCCTTCTCATGTGCCTTCTCACAGACTGTCCGCTGGCAGTATTTTCGGAGATATGGGAGAAGTCCTATGAAGAGGGGGAAGCTGAAGAGGCATAATGGTATCAACAATTGTACAGCCGGTGCCGGATATGGCACGAAAGGCTGTGGAACTTTTATTAAAGAAAATAAAAGGGGAAGAGATTGAGACATTGACGATTCTTCCTGTTGAATTTGCAGAAGGAGGCACAACCCGTTAAGGGATGTGCCTCCTTCTTTTAACCGAATCAAGTAAGTCCCCTGTGGAGGTTACGAATATCTGTCTGATTTATGACAATTATCTGGATAGACTGTAGATTCAGAAGATTATGTTTATTCATTATAATATCCGTAGATAGCGCGTGCATCTGCAGCAATGGTGCTTTGGGCTGCACCGGTATCAGTAAGATCCTGTGACATAAAGCATACTACAAGGTCAATTCCTTTGGCTGTATCATAGATGATCGCTGCATCATTTTCTACAGTGTCAAGTTCGCCGGTCTTATTGGCAGTACCGACGCCTTCCGGAAGTTGTGCAGGAATCTTGTTTTTGCGCTGCTGCATTTTTAAGTGATAATACATTGCATCTGCGTTTGGAAGAGTAGAAGCGGGAAGGGTTCCGTTGACAGTCTGGTATATCTGCTTTAAAAAGGTTCCACAGTCTTTGACGGATGTATAGTTGTCGCCGTTTTCTTTACCTGCGAGAAGCAGGCGGTTCATCTGGGTGCTGGTGAAACCATGTTCCTGGCAGAAGACATTTACTTTTGCCATGCCTGCAGAGTCATCGCCGTTTCCAAGCCAGTTTACCAGAGTGTTGGCAGCATCATTATCACTGACAGTGATCATGGCTGAAATATTACTGTCAATTTCGTCTCCGTTGTGAGACTGGGAGAGGGTATCGTAGTTTTCGTATACAGCTCCCATAATATACAGTTTGATCAGGCTTGCTGCCTGCATGGGAGTATCGTTGATCATGCCTTCAGAATCTTTCGGCAGGTTGCAGACATAGACGGACCAGGTTCCGTTATCAGCCGGCAGCAGGGACTGTACCTGTTTCAGGAGATTGTCCATGCTGGAATCAGTGTTGTCGGTAAATGTGTTGTTGGAGGAAGGGGAAAGTGTTCCGTTCTGTTGTTCGGATTCTGAAGAGGGTTCAGCGGATTCTGACTGTGCAGGAGATGTTTCTCCGGTGGCTGCCTTGACAGAACTTTCCTGTTCTCTTAATTCATCTAACTGATCTGCCTGACTGATAAGGGTATTTGCATCAGTGGAAATCTCCTCTACGGTTTTGGAGAGTGTCTGTACTTTTTGCTGTAGTGTGACGAGATGGTTCAGTGATAAAAATGAAACAGCTGCCAGTGCAATCACTGCAACAGTCAGTATGCCGATCACTATATAGAGAAAAATAGGTTTTTCATTTGGCTTTTTATTCATTGAGGTTTTCCTTTCGTAATTATTATTATTGTAATCAGGATTGCGGGAACTGCGAAGCTGCGTAGCAATCCGCAGATATCAAGTCAGGGGCAAAATGCTTTTTGACACTTACATCATCATGATGCAAAGTAGCTGTCAATGCCATTTGCGATTCCCTGTACCATTGTTTTCTGGAATTCTGCGTCATTCATTTTCAGATCGTCATTCTGGCTTGTCATAAATCCCATTTCAAGGATCGTAACAGGAACAGTGCTCCAGTTAATTCCTGTCATCGTGTCAGTGTACTGGATTCCAAGGTTCTGAAAACCTGTTGCAGCACAGTAGGAATTGATGATGCATCGGGATAATCGATCAGACTGTTCAAACAGTTGTGGGATATAAGGGTTATTCTGAGAGGGCGACATGGTCAGTGCTCCTGATGCAGTATGGGAATCATCGCCGTTTGCATGGATGCGGACATAGATCTCTGCACCCTGTGAAGCAGCATATTGTGCGCGTTCCATGTTGCTGATGGCTGTTTCATTGTCTGTTCGTGTCATGACTACCTGATAGCCTCTCTGTTCCAGTTCATCCTTTAGTTGAAGAGAGACCTCCAGATTGAGCTGGTATTCGGGAACACCGCTGTAGGTTCCCTGAGTTCCGCTGGTACATTTTGCTTTCATTTCAGAAGAACCGGGACCGTTGGGCTCCGGGGCACTCATATCCACGGACTCACTCTGATGCCCTGGATCGATTCCTATTATATGTCCGTCTGTTTCGGCATCGGAGGAGAAAACGCTGGCACTGGAATCAGAAGAGGCACTGGTGCTGTTCTGGCTGAATACAGAAGGCTTTGATGAAGCTTCTTCCGGGATTTCAGCTTTTTCTTTTGTTTTCTTCTGTGTGGCTGTCTGTTGTTTTTGTTTCATGCGATTGATATTTGACTGGACTGTGTCTATGGCGGTAGTGTACTTGTCTACTGCCTGTTTGACTTCGTCGTGTTTTGCAGTGATCTGTTCGGAGATTGTATCGACTTCTTTTTCAGTGGTGAGGATCTGGTGCAGTGTGGTCCTGTTAAAGAAGATCAGGGCTATGATGCACAGGAGTCCTGTCAGAAACAGAAGGATGCTGATCATGCTGGGTTTCTTCATATATTATGGTGTCCTTTCCTGAGTTTATAGAATGTTATAGTGTGTCTGCAAGTTGATTTGCCTGCTTTGGTTGTTATTATAATAAAAGGGAGGGGGAAATGCAATTGTTAGTGAAGGGGACGCGCCGGATAATATTTATTTTGTGTGCGGTTTCGGACGCTAAGAGATATTATAGCAGTTCTAGTAAATAATGCATCTTAATCCAGCCCATCAGAGTGTGAAATCCTGCGTCAGATATCTTTGCCGTGCGTTAGCACGCCTGCAGATATCTTCCTTGTCTTTCGCACTCTGCTGAACTGTCTTAAATGCATTATTTACTAGGACTGCTATAAATCTGCAGAAATCTGCTAAAAGCATGAGCAGCCCTCTCAAACTCGCTACGTTGCAAACTTCGCTCAAACACGTGAGACGGTCTGCTCATAACGCAGATTTCTGCAGATTAAGTATCTCTAAGCATCCTGCAAATGCACACAAAATAAATATTATCCGGCGCTGGGATTCGCAGTGGGGAAGTGGCAGTAAAGTGGTTGGAGGGGAGCATATTGTCAGATAAGTTTAATGTGGTGATGTGGTGTATGAAGAAAGGATTTTTTGGTTATGATAAAAATATGAAAAAATACTGTAAAATTCAGGAGAAATGCCTTGACAGTGTGAGTTTTACGGGATATAATGAGCAAGCGTGCAAAAGGAACGTTTAATTTTTTTGTGCGTAATTACACGAATAGCAACCGCAAGGCCCCATAGAAAAATCTATGGAGAAATAAATCGGGAGGTGAAATGGAATGCCAACATTCAACCAGTTAGTAAGAAAAGGACGCCAGACATCTGTAAAGAAATCTACAGCTCCGGCTCTCCAGAAAACATTCAACTCTTTAAGAAAGAAAGCAGTTGAACAGTCTGCACCACAGAAACGTGGCGTTTGTACAGCAGTTAAGACTGCAACTCCTAAGAAGCCTAACTCAGCTCTTAGAAAAATCGCCAGAGTTCGTCTTTCCAACGGAATCGAAGTAACAAGCTACATCCCAGGAGAAGGTCACAACCTTCAGGAGCATAGCGTTGTTCTTATCCGTGGTGGAAGGGTTAAGGACTTACCTGGTACAAGATACCACATCATCAGAGGTACTCTTGATACTGCAGGTGTTGCTAACAGAAAACAGGCCCGTTCTAAATACGGCGCTAAGAGACCGAAAAAGAAATAATTTTAAAAAGGTTTCATAAGAATTTTAAGAGCTGATCCTATTGTTTGGGACAGCAGGAATTAATCAATCGAAAATTCACGGAAGACTAGAACTATGAATTTGTACGGTATTCCATATACCCTGCCGGTTGCGGGTTAAATATAGGACCTTACCAGTGCGAACATGCAATAGTTATCTGCGTGAGTACCGATGATTTAATCACAATGATTAAGGAGGGAAGTAACGTGCCACGTAAAGGACATACTCAGAAAAGAGACGTTCTGGCAGATCCAATGTACAACAATAAAGTGGTTACCAAACTTATCAATAACATCATGTTAGACGGTAAGAAAGGTGTAGCACAGAAAATTGTTTACGGTGCATTCGCCAGAATCGAAGAAAAAGCTGGTAAACCAGCACTTGAAGTTTTCGAAGAGGCTATGAACAACATCATGCCACTTCTTGAAGTAAAAGCTAGACGTATCGGTGGTGCTACTTATCAGGTTCCGATCGAGGTAAGAGCAGACAGACGTCAGGCACTGGCTCTTCGCTGGTTAACAATGTTCTCTCGTAAAAGAGGCGAGAAAACAATGGAAGAAAGACTTGCAAATGAGCTTTTAGATGCAATGAACAACACAGGTGCATCCGTTAAGAGAAAAGAAGACATGCACAAGATGGCTGAGGCAAATAAAGCATTTGCTCACTATCGCTTCTAATATAGGAGGAAAATCCATTGGCTAAAGAGGGAAGAGAATATCCATTAGAGCGTACCAGAAATATTGGTATTATGGCTCATATCGATGCGGGTAAAACAACTCTTACAGAACGTATCCTGTATTATACAGGTGTCAACTATAAGATTGGTGATACTCATGAAGGTACTGCTACCATGGACTGGATGGAACAGGAGCAGGAGAGAGGTATCACAATCACTTCAGCGGCTACAACATGTCACTGGACTCTGGAAGAGAACTGCAAACCGAAGCCAGGTGCTCTGGAACATCGTATCAACATCATTGATACCCCAGGTCACGTTGACTTCACAGTAGAAGTTGAGCGTTCTCTTCGTGTACTTGACGGTGCTGTCGGCGTTTTCTGTGCTAAGGGTGGTGTTGAACCGCAGTCTGAAAACGTATGGCGTCAGGCCGACACTTACAATGTACCACGTATGGCATTCATCAACAAGATGGATATCCTTGGTGCAAACTTCTACGGTGCAGTAGAGCAGATCAAGACTCGTCTTGGTAAAAACGCAATCTGCTTACAGCTGCCAATCGGAAAAGAAGATGATTTCAAAGGAATCATTGACTTATTCGAAATGAAAGCTTACATCTACAACGATGAAAAAGGTGATGACATCTCCATCGTTGATATTCCTGAAGACATGAAGGAAGATGCTGAGCTTTATCATACAGAGCTTATTGAGAAAATTTGTGAGCTTGATGACGACTTAATGATGGAATATCTTGAAGGTGAAGAACCAACTGTTGAGAGACTGAAAGCAACATTAAGAAAAGCGACATGCGAGTGTACAGCTGTTCCGGTTTGCTGTGGTTCTGCTTACAGAAACAAAGGTGTTCAGAAGCTTCTTGATGCTATCCTTGAGTATATGCCGGCTCCTACAGACATTCCTCCAATCCAGGGAACTGATCTGGACGGTAATGAAGTAGTGAGACATTCTTCTGATGAAGAACCATTCTCAGCTCTGGCATTTAAGATCATGACAGACCCATTCGTTGGTAAACTTGCATATTTCCGTGTATACTCCGGTACAATGAATTCCGGTTCTTATGTACTTAACGCTACTAAGGACAAGAAAGAACGTGTTGGACGTATCCTTCAGATGCATGCTAACAAACGTATGGAACTTGATAAAGTATATTCCGGTGATATCGCTGCAGCGATCGGATTTAAATTCACAACAACTGGTGATACAATCTGTGACGAGCAGCATCCGGTAATCCTGGAGTCCATGGAATTCCCAGAACCAGTTATCGAGCTGGCTATCGAGCCTAAGACTAAAGCTGGACAGGGTAAACTTGGTGAAGCTCTTGCAAAACTTGCAGAAGAAGACCCGACATTCCGTGCACATACAGATCAGGAAACAGGACAGACCATTATCGCTGGTATGGGTGAGCTTCATCTGGATATCATCGTTGACCGTCTCCTTCGTGAATTCAAGGTAGAGGCTAACGTAGGTGCTCCTCAGGTTGCTTACAAAGAAACAATCACCAAACCTGTTGATGTAGACAGCAAGTATGCAAAACAGTCCGGTGGTCGTGGACAGTATGGTCACTGTAAAGTTAAATTCCAGCCTATGGATGCCAACGGAGAAGAACTGTACAAGTTCGAATCTACAGTTGTTGGTGGTGCTATTCCGAAGGAATACATCCCTGCAGTTGGCGAAGGTATCGAAGAGGCTATGAAAGCCGGTATCCTTGGCGGATTCCCGGTAGTCGGCGTATATGCTAACGTATATGATGGTTCTTACCATGAAGTCGACTCTTCTGAAATGGCATTCCACATTGCAGGTTCTCTTGCATTCAAGGATGCTATGCAGAAAGCAGCTCCTGTACTTCTTGAGCCGATCATGAAGGTAGAGGTTACAACACCTGAAGATTACATGGGTGATGTTATCGGTGATATCAACTCCCGTCGTGGACGTATCGAAGGTATGGAAGATATCGGCGGTGGTAAGATGATCCGCGGATATGTACCGCTTTCCGAAATGTTCGGATATGCTACAGATCTTCGTTCCAGAACACAGGGACGTGGTAACTACTCTATGTTCTTTGAGAAATATGAGCAGGTTCCGAAGTCTGTACAGGAAAAAATCCTTTCTAAGAAAGACTGATAATTATTGATCATCTGCAGTCTGCCGGTGTTTAAAGCCGGCAGGGTGTAGGAGATATAAAGTTACTGTTCACTATGTTCTCAGTAATGTGTGAACTGTAATGATACAACAATTGATAATAATACACTGTTTATAGTGTGAAACTTATCAAATTGTATAAAATGCTTGCAAATATTCCGGTTATGCAATATAATCAAGGATAGCAAGTTTAAAACCGAAAAAGGCGCTCTATAATAATATAAGAGCCAAATGTTTTAAGGAGGACGTTTTAAAATGGCAAAAGCTAAGTTTGAGAGAACAAAACCGCATTGTAACATTGGTACCATCGGACACGTTGACCATGGTAAAACAACTTTAACAGCAGCTATCACAAAAGTTCTGTCTGAAAGAGTTGCTGGTAACACAGCTACAGATTTCGCTAATATCGATAAAGCTCCGGAAGAAAGAGAACGTGGTATCACAATTTCTACAGCACACGTTGAGTATGAAACAGAGCATAGACACTATGCACACGTTGACTGCCCAGGCCATGCTGACTACGTTAAGAACATGATCACAGGTGCAGCTCAGATGGATGGTGCTATCCTCGTTGTTGCTGCTACAGATGGTGTTATGGCTCAGACTAAAGAGCACATCCTTCTTTCCCGTCAGGTAGGTGTTCCTTACATCGTTGTATTCATGAACAAATGTGATATGGTTGATGATGAAGAACTTCTTGAACTGGTAGAAATGGAAATCCGTGAACTCTTAAGCGAGTATGACTTCCCAGGAGATGACATCCCGGTTATCCGTGGATCAGCTCTTAAAGCTCTTGAAGATCCGAGCAGCGAGTGGGGAGACAAGATCATGGAACTTATGGATGCTGTTGACAGCTACATTCCAGACCCACAGCGTGACACAGATAAACCATTCGTAATGCCTGTAGAGGATGTATTCTCTATCACAGGTCGTGGTACAGTTGCTACTGGTAGAGTAGAGGCTGGTGTACTTCATGTATCTGACGAAGTTGAAATCGTTGGTATCAAAGAAGAAACACGTAAAGTTGTTGTAACTGGTATCGAAATGTTCCGTAAACTCCTTGATGAAGCTCAGGCTGGTGATAACATCGGTGCACTTCTTCGTGGTGTTCAGAGAAACGAAATCGAGCGTGGACAGGTTCTTGCTAAACCAGGAACACTTACATGCCATACAAAATTCACAGCTCAGGTTTACGTTCTGACAAAAGATGAAGGTGGACGTCATACTCCATTCTTCAACAACTATCGTCCACAGTTCTACTTCAGAACAACAGACGTAACAGGTGTTTGCAACCTTCCAGAAGGAACAGAAATGTGCATGCCTGGAGATAACATCGAAATGACAATCGAACTGATTCACCCAATCGCTATGGCTCAGGGTCTTACTTTCGCTATCCGTGAAGGTGGACGTACTGTTGGATCAGGACGTGTTGCTACAGTTATCGAATAATTTTAGCATAACATCTTAATTATATAAATAGAGTACCGCAAGGTACATTGTGTCCAAACGTAAGATACCCCGGAACCGTAAGGTTTCCGGGGTTTTTCTGTTGCCTGAAAATATATAAAAGAGCAGAAAAGAATAACGAACAGGATAGAAAAACGGTTGCCGGGAGAGTATCCTGACAACCATTTGTGATAACAGAATGATAACAAAATATTAAGATTGACAATTTTTAAAATTATGTTATACTATAAGTATAACATAGTTAGTAACAGGATTTGGTTCGATTCCAAACACCATCAAACCAATATTGGGAGCATTGTCGAATTGCCTAGTTTCTGGATTGATTTATGATGCAGTCAAACATATTTGCAAGAAAGGACTTGATTCGATGAGAAAAGAATACATATTAATATTTGGTCTGGGAGTATGCGATGGTGAAGTGTAATGGTTGCACGGTTTAACATACTAAGCAGACTCCCACCCAGACCACCAAAAACTCAGAGCTCATAGGGGCTCTTTTTCTTTTGCAAAAATTATGTCAGATCATATGTCTTGATGGAATTACCTTCAGTACCCTTCTTAACGATAGTGTGACAGCCTATCGTAGTTCCCATAGCACGCAGTTTCCATTCGTCCTGGGTAGCGTTGAGCTTATCCAGTTCTTCCTGTCTTTTATCTTCATCTTCGATAGCTAATATTTCAGCTTTTTCCTTTTCATAGACGTTTTTAAATTGACACCATTTACTGAAAAAGTCCTGCATTGTAGGATTGTCGAAAGTCAGTGAAATTTTCTGATCAGGCATCTCGGCAAGTGAGAGGTTCACTGAATCATCAATAGAAAACAATAAAGAGAGTACATCTCCGACCGTTTCAATATTAAAATCCAGGAAAACACTTACATTTAATCCCAATGCAGTTGCTATCTTTTCTAACTGATCCGGTTTTGGATTTCGGATTCCAAGTTCATATTTTCTGATCGTACCTACGTTAATGCCGGACAGCTCGGCTAACTGTATCTGACTGTATCCTCTAAATTCCCGGAATGCCCGGATTTTTTTACCAACCATAATGCTGCCTCCTTAATAATATTTGTGATTCTATTCTAGCACAAAAGTGAATGATGCGAAAGAGGGTGATTTTTGCAGAGCTTGAAAATGTAGAATGGAATATAAAAATAAAATTCGCAAAAGGTTATTGACAAAGTCACAAAAGTGAATTATAGTAGAAAACATCAAAAGAGTCACAAAAGTGACTTAAAAGGAGGACGCTATGAGAACTAATTATATGATGACTGTTGATGATGTCATGGAAGAATTAGGTGTGAAACGCAGTAAAGCTTATTCTATTCTGAAACAGCTCAATGCTGAACTGGTAAAGGAAGGATATGTGGCAGTTCGTGGAAAGATTCCACGTTCCTACTGGGAAACAAAATTTTATGGATGCTCTCAGAGAGCAGTATGAAGGAGGATTTAAGATGTCAGCTTACAAGGACAAAACACAGGGAACCTGGTATGTAAGCTTCCGTTATATTGACTGGACAGGAAAGAAAACACAGAAGCTGAAAAGAGGGTTCAAGACCAAGAAAGAAGCATTGAATTATGAAAAGGAATTCATAAGAAAGACTGCGGCGGATATGAAAATGGAGATGAACAGTTTTATTCAAGTCTATTTTGAAGATAAAAAGAATGAACTGAAAGAAAATTCAATCCGTAACAAGCAGCACATGATGAACAAGCACATTGTTCCGTATTTTGGAACAAGAAAAATGAATGAGATCACACCGGCAGAGATTATTCAGTGGCAGAATACTATTCAGGAAAAAGGATACAGCAAGACTTATGAGCGTATGATTCAGAATCAGTTAAATGCACTGTTTAATCATGCACAGAAAATTTACAATCTGAAGGAAAATCCATGTAAGAAAGTAAAAAAGATGGGAAAATCAGATGCTAATAAGCTGGAATTCTGGACGAAAGCAGAATATGACAGATTTATTGCAGGGATTGAGCCGGGGAGTGAGGATTATCTGATATTTGAAATTTTGTTCTGGACAGGAATCAGGGAAGGAGAGCTTCTGGCATTGAGTCTTTCGGACTTTGATATGAGTGGTAATCTCCTGCATATCAATAAGACGTATAACCGGATCAGGAAAAGAGATGTGATTGATACTCCAAAAACAGAGAATTCAGTCCGTACCATTGATATTCCCAATTTTCTTAAAGAAGAGGTGCAGGACTATGCGAAGAAACATTATGGATTTCCGGAAGACCAGCGGTTGTTTCCGATTGTGGCGAGAACACTGCAGAAACGGCTCAAGAAATATGAAGCATTGACCGGTGTAAAACCAATCAGAGTGCATGATATCCGTCACAGTCATGTGGCATATCTGATCTATCAGGGCGTAGAACCACTGATTATCAAGGAAAGGCTGGGGCACAAAGATATTCAGATGACATTGAACACTTATGGGCATCTGTACCCGTCACAGCAGAAAAAAGTAGCTGAGATGCTGGACAACAAACGTTAACACGGAGGAAGAAGCAAATGAAAACAAAGAAAGTAGTCGGAAAAATATTTGATGCAATTAACTACAGTAAGAAATTGAAGATAAGTTCCATTTTACCGGATCGGGATTCAGATTATGTGATTCTTCTTGAATTAGAGGACGGAAGCAAATTTGAAATCATCATTATTCCTACAAGGAGATTTGTGTAAGGAGAGGAGCTATGACTACTGACAGACAAAAAGAAAAAGCCCAGACAAAATATCTGAGCAAGTTCTCTGATAATCAGATTCACTGATATACCATCTTGGCAGATTCAGTATATCACGAATTGAAAGATACAACAATTCCCGAATATCTGTTCATCAGAGACTTGCCCGGAAGGGCAGGAGGTAGAAGTGACATTATTTGAACAGGTAAAAGAATGTGTGACAGCGAGACATGCTGCAGAGCATTATGGGATTAAAGTAAAAAGGAATGGAATGGCGTGTTGTCCGTTTCATAAAGACCGTCACCCAAGTATGAAGGCAGATAAAATATATCATTGCTTTGCATGTGGAGTGGGCGGTGATGCGATAGATTTTACAGCAAGGTTATTTGGAATATCACAGTATGAAGCTGCGAAAAAGCTGATAGAAGATTTTGGACTGGATATTAAAGTCGGAAACAGAAGCAAATACGAAAGGACGCCCCGAAACAGGGTAAAACAAAAGCAATCTAAAGCTGTGATGATCAGAGAAAAACTGGAGCAGTGGTTAAAACATGCAACAGACGTGCTGATTAGATATCTGAAATGGATTCAGTTCTGGAAAGAGTTTTACAGACCAGAACCAGATGAAGAGTGGCACGAATTATTTACGGAGGCATTGGCAAATGAAAGAAAGATAAATGACTATCTGGACATGCTGATGTTTGGAACAGGAGAGGAAATTGCAGAATTTTTCAAGATGAAGAGAAGGGAGGTTGAGCGAATTGAGAAAAGAATTAACGAATATCAGCGAGAAGTCCTTGATGGAATTAGAAGATATTGTGAACGAGGAGATGCTTACAGCAGAAGATGTCAATAATATGCTGGAGCATACCGATAAAGGAAGAACAAAGCAGACAATCAGAAATTGTGTAACGGTACTTCAAAATGATCCGGTACTGAAAAAAGCAATTAAACGAAATGAACTTTCCGGAAGAGTGGATATTGTGAAAGAGGTGCCATGGGAACGGAGAAATAACAGTCCTACGGTTACAGATACTGATGAAAATAATCTGAAAATGTATCTGGAAGAAAATTATGAACTGACAAGTGAGCGTGTGATTAAAGCAGGAGTAGATATTGTTTCCAATGAAAATAAATATCATCCAATCAGGGATTATCTGGAGAGTCTGGCTTGGGACGGAATCCCAAGAATAGAAAATATGCTTCCGCATTTTCTGGGAGCAGAAAAGAGCAAATACACAATCGGAGTAATGAAAATGCACATGCTGGCAGCGATTTCAAGAATTTATGAACCGGGAATAAAATATGACATTATGCTGTGCCTGGTGGGAAGTCAAGGAGCCGGAAAGTCTACGTTTTTCAAATATCTGGCGATAAAAGAAGAATGGTTCAGTGACAATCTGGATCATCTGGACGATGAAAATATTTATAGAAAACTGCAGAACCACTGGATTATCGAAATGGGAGAAATGAAGGCAACTATCACAGCAAAGAATATTGAACAGATAAAATCGTTTCTGAGCAGACAGAAAGAAACTTATAAAGTGCCTTATGAAGTTCACCCGGAAGACAGACCGAGACAGTGTGTATTTTGCGGAACATCAAATGATCTGAATTTCCTTCCTCTGGACAGAACCGGAAACAGACGATTTGCTCCGGTGATGACAGATATGTCGAAAGCAGAAGTTCATATTCTGGACAATGAGGCAGAGAGCAAAGCCTATATCGAACAGGCCTGGGCAGAGGCAATGGTACTGTATCGACAGGGAAATGTGTTCTTAGGATTTACAAAGGAAATTGAGAAAGAGGCAAAGCGTCTGCAGAAAGAATTTATGCCGGAAGACACCAATGCCGGAATCATACAGGCATTTCTTGATGACTACGATGACGATTATGTATGTACAAGAATTCTGTTCGATGAAGCGTTACATCGAACTGGAGAAATGAAACAGTGGGAAGGTAAAGAAATTGCCAATATTATGAACAATGCGATTGTAGGCTGGAAACCACATGGTACACATCGGTTCGGAAAGGAATATGGAATACAGCGGTCATGGAAACGGATCGAAGACTTTGTGAAGAAAGATAAAGGTGGATTCATGGAAGTACCGAAACAGTTGGAAATACCATTTAAGTAAAGATTATTGTAAACGATGTAAACGGAACTTAGAGAAAAAATTTAAAAAGTTAACTTTTAAAGTCTTTTGATCCCTGTTTACAAATTCCGTTTACAGACTGGAAAGGAGCAGAAAATGATGAAACAGGGAAGGTTAGGATATAACTGCAGTAATGGAAGATATGGATTATTATCGTCAGACTTATGGATTGCTCCAGGATTTCACTGTGGAGAAGGAATGGAAGTGCTGGTGGATGATAAATGGGTACAGACCAGAATGGAGATGAATCCAGCAAGAGAATGGTATTTGGTGGGGACACCATACTGTGGAAATCTAGAATATGTGCAGGCAAGGATAATGGGGTAAATCGGTATTACTGGAAATAATTTATGCATAAAGAATACATGTAATTGAAAATCAAATATGATATGAAAAATGGCACGTTGATTGAAAAACGTGTCTTTTTTCTGTTGACAGGGAATTGAATAGTGCCTGTTAGTTTGATACAATAAAATAGATTATACGGTATTGAGGGTGGAAAAGTATGCCAACAAAAGAACCACGTTTTCATGGCGAAGTTACAGAAAAAAGCCATAAGAATATGAGCAAGATACGTGGAAAAGATACAAATATAGAGGTTGTGTTGAGAAAGGCACTATGGCATAGGGGATTTCGTTATCGAAAAAATTACAAGGGATTGCCGGGGAGACCAGATATTGTCCTGACTAAGTATCGTATTGCGATTTTCTGTGATAGTGAGTTTTTTCATGGAAAAGATTGGGAAATCCTGAAGCCACGATTAGAAAAAGGAAAAAATCCAGATTATTGGGTTAAGAAAATAGAACGGAATATCCAAAGAGATGAAGAAAAGGACCAGCAATTAAATTTTATGGGATGGACTGTGATACATTTCTGGGGAAAAGATATTTTGAAAGATACAGAACAGTGCATTAGAGTGATAGAAGAGACGATATTTGAACAGAAACTGGAAGAAGTAGACGATGAAGAGGAAATGTAATGATGAATTATTTAGAAGAATACGATGAAACGGATCCGATTTCGATTGAAACATATGCAAAAAAGTTGATTGGAAAAACATTTGCAGATGTGTGTAAGCAGGATGACATCACAAAAGCTATGGTTGTCAGAGAAACAACAAATTATGAAGTAAAGCACGAGAATAAGAAGCGAAAAGGTGGTTTAGGAGAACTGATAGAAGAGAGATTCTTTCACTATCAAACGAATAATGATGCACGTCCGGATTTTGATAAAGCAGGTGTAGAACTAAAAGTAACACCGTATAAACAAAATAAGAATGGGACACTGGTAGCCAAAGAAAGACTGATATTGACCATGATTGATTATTTCTCAGTTGTTGATGAAACATTTGAAGATAGTCACATGTGGCAAAAGGCTCGCTTGATTTTACTGGTGTATTATCTGTATCAACAAGAGATAAAGAACCGGTTAGATTATCGTATTGGATATGTGAAGTTGTTTGCACCGCCGGAGCAAGATATAAAAATCATAGCACATGATTTTGAGGTTATTGTTGAGAAAATCAGAAACGGAAAAGCACATGAATTATCTGAAGGAGATACTCTGTATCTGGGAGCAGCACCAAAGGCAGCAACGTCAAAGGACCGGAGAAAGCAGCCATTTAGTGATGAATTAGCAAAACCACGGGCGTTTGCATTTAAGAATTCATACATGACATATGTTCTGAACAATTATATTATTCCGGGAAAAAATACATATGAACCAATCATCAAGGGTACTGTAGAGGAATCTTTTGAAGATTATGTTGTAGGGAAAATAGATGCGTATTGTGATTGGCCGGTTACTGATTTATGCAACACATTCCATATAGAATATCAAAAGAAACCGAAAAATCTGGAGGCAATGTTAGCATATCGGATGTTAGGCATAAAAGGGAATCATGCGGAAGAATTTGAAAAAGCAAATGTAGTAGTCAAGACGATACGTATTGAGAAAAATAATAAGATAAAGGAAAATATGTCATTCCCTACATTCAAATTTAAAGAGTTAGTAGAGGAAGACTGGGAAGATTCTGCATTTGGAAATTATTTACGTGAAACTAGATTTTTGTTTGTAGTTTATAAGTTTGATCAACAAGATGAATTAAGATTAAAAGGCTGTCAGTTCTGGAATATTCCATATGATGATTTGGAAGGCAATGTGAAGGCGGTTTGGGAAAAGACGCAGAGAGTGCTTCGTGAAGGACTTCAGATAGAAAAGAGAAATGGAAAGAATTATAATAATTTTCCAAAATCATCAGAAAATCCAGTGTGCCATGTAAGACCACATGCACAGAATTCAAAAGATACTTACGAACTTCCAGACGGAAGACAGTACCCAAAGCAATGTTTCTGGTTGAATAATAGTTATATTTTGTCGCAGTTAGATGAACGATTCAAGGAGGAATAGTATGGCAGGGTTTATTTTTTCTATATATAAAGAAGAGAATATTGAAGGCGTAAAAAAGTGCATTAGGCAAGGAGTATATGCATCAAAAGTACCAAATGATAAACTTTCATTACAGGAAAATGAAAGTTCAGGTAATAAAAGTAAACAAGTTATGGCAGCGGTATTAGCAGATTATTGTTCGATGCAAGCGGGTGATAATGTGTATTTTTTATCTGATAGACGTATTTATGGAGTTGGAAAACTGGTTAATGTGGGGATAGATTGTAAATACAAAAATTCTTTGGATGCAAATATTTTTGAAAGAAAAGAAAAAGTAGTAGAAGCAGATCAACCATTGATGCAATTGGGACCAGAGTATAGGTGGTTATGTCTCTTTGAGCCAGATCAACAGTTTTTTGCAGAAGGCGTTGATATGGATGAGGTGCTGTCATATAGACCATCAGCATTTAGAATGTTGAGAGCATTTCAAAATGTTACTTTTATAAAGATAGATGATGAAGAAAATAGAGCTTTAAAAGAATGTATTTATTTAAAAAATAGAGACAAACAGAGGTACTTTGAATACAGTACCTCAGAACATGAACGGATTTTACAATTCGATTTGGAAAAGTATCTTATCAATCCTGAAGAAACTATAATGAAAGAGTTTAATTATGAAAAAAATGAAATAAATACTGAAATGCTGTTAGAAGCTTGGATGATAGATTCCATTTCAAAAAATGGATTTGAAGGTGAAAAGTATGATTATGTTACACATCAGGTCATTGCTTCTCCATTTAAGCCGTTAGCATATATTGATAAAATGGATATTTTTGCATACAGATATTTGGAGAATTTCCCAGACACAGAAAAACCAATAGAAAAATATATGGTTATAGAGTTGAAAAAAGGAAAGGCAACGAAGGATTTTCCTTTACAATTGATGAGATATGTTGATTGGATTAGTAGAGAGTATGCAGCGGGGGATTATTCTTTAATAAAAGCGGTTGGCATTGCAAAAGGGTATCCTAAAGGGATGCAAAAAATTGTGGATGAACAGTGTAAAAGAAGTTATTTGTCAGATTTACATCCGAATACCACCTCTCAATGGAACGATTTAAGTTTATACGAATATTCTATGAATCAAGCAAGGCAGTTGCAAATTAAGGAGAGTGATATCTTTGATTCCATTCTTGAATTGAAAGAAAGACTTTCTAATATTGGCATGGAGTATAATACTGGTAAAATTCAAATAAATGGAGAAGTATATTCCCCCAAATTTAAAGTACAATCAAAAAAGTGGGCTTTTTTTGATGGATTAGATGAAAAAGAAAGAATTGTACTCAGTAAAAACAAATGGAGAGCCATTGATATTAGCGGAATAAAAAATAGAGAAGAGGTAGATCAACTTATTTTAGAATTATTTAAATAAGGATCTTTACAAAAACAATAAAATGAGATATTATATATAAAGAACGATCGTTCGAATAGTAAAAGAAGAGGTAAAAGAAGTGAAGAAAACAGTTTGCGAATTGTTCGCTGGAGTAGGTGGCTTTAGATGTGGGCTTAATAATATAAGAACAGTAGAAGATTACGGAAAAGAAGAAAAATGGGATACAGTTTGGTTTAGCCAGTGGGAGCCAGCAGAGAAAAGTACACAGTACGCACATGACTGTTATGTATATCGATTTGGAACAAGATTAGATAATAATGGTGAAGATACTACTAATTATAATATTGAAGATGTAGATAAAACAACGCTTCCTGACTTTAATTTACTTGTCGGGGGGTTTCCGTGCCAGGACTATTCAGTAGCATCTTCGTTAGCTACTTCCAAAGGGCTTGAAGGAAAAAAGGGAATTTTATGGTGGTCAATACGTGAGACCTTAGAAGCAAAGAAACCACCATTCGTATTATTAGAAAATGTTGATAGATTGTTAAAATCTCCTGCAAAACAAAGAGGTAGAGATTTTGGTGTGATTCTTGCATGTTTTCGAGATGAAGGATATACAGTGGAATGGCGTGTGATAAATGCTGCTGAATATGGATATCAGCAGAGACGCCGTAGAACATTTATTTTTGCTTATAAGAATAACACAAAATATGCAGAAAGAATTTTAAATACAATTGGATATACAGATGCGTTGGAAGAAGAACGCAAGCAAGAATGCATGGAAAATGTAGTCTTAAAAGAAGGATTTTTTGCAGAAACATTTCCGGTAAATAAAGCAGAATCTGTTAAGATGAAAATTAAGGAACTGCCGGTAGAAGTAGGTGAAGTATCTGATACATTTCAATGTGCGTTTGAAAATTCAGGGATAATGAAAAATGGAATAATATATACAATGAAGACTGCTCCGGACTATCATGGAAAGCAGATAACTCTTGGCGATGTTATGGAAATCGGACAAGTAGAAGAACAGTACTTTATTCCGGAAGAAAAATTATATTATACAGATCCAACGGTTACACACAGCGATGAAACAGAGCAGCGTCTTCCCAAGGAAGATAGACAGACCTGGCAGTACTTGAAAGGTGCAAAAAAATTGTTGCGTACAAGTTCAACAGGTCATGAATATGTATTCTCGGAGGGTGCTATTTCTATGATTGATCAAGAAGATAAACCGGCACGTACAATGTTGACATCAGAAGGTGGATTTAGTAGAACAACTCATATTGTGAAAGATAAGATGACTGGAAGAGTGAGACTGCTTACCGCAACAGAAGCAGAACGAATCCAGGGCTTTCCTACAGACCATACAAAGTATTGTCTGGTTAAGGGAGAAACAGTAGAGATGCCATTGAGAAAACGTAGATTTATGATGGGAAATGCACTGGTGGTTAATTTGGTGGCAGATATGGAGAAGACATTGAATAATATATTTGATGAAGAATGATTTGACCTATATTTTAGAGTAAAAAGTTATTTCTACAAAAGAGGTATTTAGATGAGTGATAAGACCGTTTATTCTTATATAAATGATATTGCACAGCGATTAAAAGAACCAAGAAAATATGGGGATGTTTCGCTAATGATTGGAGCGGGATTTTCAAAAAATGCACAGAGTAAAGGAATGGCAAGTATGCAACCACCAAATTGGAGTGAACTTGCCGAGAAAATGTATGAGGAACTATATCCGGAACCATTAGAAGCACAAGAAAAAGAAGAATGGAATAGACAAAGGATTATAAAGACATCTGGGAAAAACGTCACAAAGCTGGCAGATGAATATATTGCTAATTTTGATAGAAATAAAATAAACAATTTGATAGAACAGTCCATTGCAGACGAAACGTTTGTTCCAGGAGAATTACATAAAAGACTTTTAAAATTACATTGGTCAGATATTTTTACAACAAATTATGATACTCTTTTGGAGCGGACGGTAGATATGATTTATCGTGAGAATAACTATGAAATTATATATTCTCAAAATGACTTACCAGGGAGTATAAAGCCGCGGATAATTAAGCTGCATGGAAGTATTCCACAAGTAAAACCATATATAATAAGTGATGAAGATTATAGAACATACCCAGATAAATATTCAGCATTAGTTAATACTGTACAGCAGGCGATGCTTGAAACTAGGTTATGCTTACTTGGATTTTCCGGGGATGACCCTAATTTCCAAAGTTGGCTTGGTTGGTTACGAGACAATATGGGTGAATACTGTCCAACGATTTATTTGATTGGTATATATGAAAAACTCAGTGCACCAGAGAGAAAACTGTTGGAAAATAAGGGGATTACTATAGTAGATATTTCTGGATTAGTATCTCGACAGGAAGAAAATCGACACTATCAGGCAATTTCGGAATTTGTTGGTTTGTTAGAAAAAAATCAAAGTGAAAAAGATATTTATTTGGAAAGACCGTACCAAAATGTTGATATATTTTGGCAACCTAAAGAAGCGGAAAAAGAAGAATATTTTGAAAAGTTGGAAAACTATTCACATAAAGTTGAAAAGTTGATAGAGCCATATATTTTGTTACCAGAAGAAAAAAGGGTTAAATATGCAGATTACTTTTTGGAACATTTTGGCGTAGTACTGAAGTTGGTTCAGAATCAGGAGAAAGTACCAGAGAAGATAATTTCAACTATTATTAAAATACTGAGAAAATGTCTGGTTGTTTTAGAAGATAAAAATGCTGAATATTTAGAAAAAGTAACAGAAATATTAATTGAAAAAAATTTACAAATAGAAACATTATGTGAAGTATTATTGTATTTGGCAGAAATGTATAGAATTGATGGCAAAAAAGAGTTATATGATGCTTGTATGGAAAGATGTGAAATATATTGTAATAAAATTCCATACTATAAAAATGAGTTCCTTATTGAAAAAATGAAAAATTATATTTCGCTATTTGATTATGAGGAAGCAAAGACGCTAATTGAGGAAATAGAAACTCCATCATTTGAGTATAAGGTAAAAAAGGCAGCGTTATATAAACAATTGTCAAAAAATGATATTGCAGACAAGATATTAAGTGAATGTTCGGCAGAATTAGCACAGATGAAATTGTCAGATGAAATATATGCTTCATATTTGGGATATTTAAACTTATGTTACAGAATTGGGAATTGGGAAATTACGGAGAAATATTCTGACAATAAGTATTATGATAATTCATATAATACAAGGCGGATTATTGTTGAGCAAAGGGAAAAATTGAAGCAAGATTTTTTTGAAAAAGATAGAAAAAAAGAAGAAAGAATAGTGCCGTTTAGTCTTAATTCCAATAAAAGTGTTACGGTGTTTTATTCAGGAGAAACTGCTTGCTACAAAAATTCGTTTGTCTTTATCCTTGGAATAGATAAATTGTGTTTGCCGATGTTTTTAGATCAAGCAAGACTACTTCCGCGGGTATATGATGAGATAATGCACTCAAGCGAATATGTTTATTGGAAACTGTCCTTGGCTATTAGAACTAATCAAGAAAAAATCATCAATCAGATTTTTACACGAAAAATGCTTTTAAATATAGATGATTCAGAAAAACAATATCTTTTTGATAAATTGGTTGAAATTGTAAAAATGTATTCAGAAGAAGATAGCTATGATAGAAAACAATATTTTGTGTCTATGAAGAATATCTTAAGTATACTATCGCGTTTAGTGGTGTTTACAGAAGACGCAAATGTAATTGTTTTTTTGAAAATATTAAGTAGATTCAGTCAGAAGGAAGATTCGTTTATAGTTAGGGATATAAAAAAGATCCTGCAGATAATTTCCACTAGATTTAATGGAAATATTGCAATGGCTTGTCAGAATATTATTTTTTCTGAGTTTGATGCACAATATCATTTAGCTAGTTATTTTAATAATTTATCTTTTGAAATATGCGAAGAAGATGTAGAAGTATTTTATGAAAAAGCACTTCGCTTGAGCTCAAGTGAAAATATATCTGAAAGAGATAATGGATTGGCTTGTCTGTTAGTATTGTGGAATAATAAACCGTTAGAGAAATATCGAGACGATATCGTAACAGTCTTTTGGAAGAATGACAAAGACACTTTACCGATGACAGAATTATATTATCCATTTATTTGGGAGGAATTACCGCATCCAGCGTCAGTTGAATTTTCAAAATTATATTATACATATTTGATGAATACAGAATATGTAGAAAGTGTAACACCAACAGGACGTGAAATAAATAATTCATATGGAAGTGTCAGAGATTATTTTAGTTTCTTTTATTCAACATCGGAGATTTCTCAGAGAAAATGTAATAAGGTGATTTTAAATAAAGAACTTGCAAATACTATTTTGACTCGTTCATATGATTTCATAATGCATGAAAAAAGCTTATTAGAACATGATTTTATGGGAGAAAAAGAAGATTGTGAAAATAAGTTCTTAGTAATTGGAGAACTTGTTGCGCTTGTTTATTGTGAGTCCATACAAAATCAGTTGATTACAGAAATATATCCATTGATTGAAAGAATTAAGATAGCGTTATCAGATTGCAAAATTAGTACCATTGCAATTGATATAGTAGAGATGACCGAGAAAAATAAACTTGAAGAATGTGTTGATACGTTTGAGAATATTATATTAACGAAAAATAAAAAACTTTATTCAAGTGTATTTACGGGAATACAGTGTTTGGTATTTATGAAAGAAAATTACAATCAAGATGTATCATTTGAAAAATTTTTCAGTTCAATAAAATATTTAGATATAGAGTATTCAAAAACGTTATGGATTCATTTGACACCTTTGCTCAGGCAACCTTTTTTCGCTACGGAGAAAGCACAGAGATATATTGCCTTATCTATCAATAAATGTATAGATATATATGAAAATTTAGCAGATCAAGGTGAGAGGTATTATTTGGATGGCTTATATAATTGTGTGGAGGCATTACATCAGTATTATAAAAGTGTTAAGACAACTGGAACAGGAGAAACAGACGAATTAAAACAATGTGTTGAAAAGGCCAGGAAAATAAAAAATTATGAGATAGCAAATATTTGGTCTTACGAATAGCAAGGTGTGATAACACCATGATAACAAAATCCCCCAAAACCATACGGACACAGCGGAAAATCCGGATTTTCCCCCACGAATCACACGAAAAATCACCATTTGCACACTGCAATACATCGGTCTGATATCGTGAAGGTGGACGTACTGTTGGATCAGGACGTGTTGCTACAGTTATCGAATAATTTTAGCATAACATCTTAAATTATATATATTGAGTACCGTAAGGTACATTGTGTCCAAACGTAAGATACCCCGGAACCGCAAGGTTTCCGGGGTTTTTCTGTTGCCTGGAAACATAAAAATTATGAAAAATAATTCTATATTAAAATATGGATATTTGATGAAATCTTTGCTGTTGAATGAAGAAGAACCGATATATGGAAAATATGGAATGTTGCGAAAACAGTTCCTGAAGGAACACAGATCAGCAAAATATCAATACTTGCTATTGACTGGAAAGCTGACGGAACACCTGAATCAGATTGATCAGGAAGCCAGAAAGCAGGTGGAAATACTTATGGAACAGATGGTGAAAAAACAGGGTGCGACGGAAGAATTAAAGGCACAGGATCAGATGAAGTGGGTTAGATTAATGATTAATATAAAATCCAGTGCAGAAGAAATTGTAGTGAAAAATACGATATATATGTAGGTGGAAATAGGCGGTCGAAAAGGATCGCTTTTTTCTGTTTTGTGTGTATTGGAATAGTATTTTAAAATGAACTATGGTAGAATAAAGTAAAGACAAATCGAGAGCTTTTGGATAAAATTTTGAAAATTATCGAGGAAGTTACTATGAAAAAATGTAGATA
The DNA here is from genome assembly GCF_015668165.1 of Blautia sp. 1001283B150304_161114_C9. NCBI lineage: Bacteria > Bacillati > Bacillota > Clostridia > Lachnospirales > Lachnospiraceae > Blautia > Blautia sp. 1001283B150304_161114_C9. The sequence goes on from NZ_JADPGO010000003.1 coordinate 140,911, forward strand.
TTGTGGCAAAGAATTAGATAGTAATTTGGAATTTTGTAGCAGTGAGTGCGAAAACAGCTATAGAAAGATAATTGAAAAAGATAGACATAAAATTAAGTATTTCATTTCGGGCATTATTTTAGGGTTTTTAGCTATGTTTTATGGTGTTGTGTCAAGCCGCAATTGCATGATTGGAAGTGGAATTATAGTAATGGGGGTCACTGTTGTTTTGCTTCCATTTACTACTTCAGAAACAACTGCTTTATTTGGAAATAAAAAGGCGAGATTTATTGGAAGAATACTAGGCATGATACTTATAGCGGTTGGAATATGGGTAGGGTTTATTTGATGACAACTTTAGTCTTTAGAGCAAATTAATCAGAAGTTGAGAGGAGATCTCTGTAATGTTTATATTTTTATCTGCGTGTTCACTTTTAGTACCGTTATCTATGATTATATTGGGATATACGTGGAAAGATAAGCCTCCTAAAGATCGGCAGGGGAGTTCGGGATATCGAACTACTATGTCAAGGATGAATGATGAAACATGGAGATATGCACACAGGTGTTGGGGCTGGATAAACTTTGTTTTAGGAATCATCCTGGTGATACTATCGATTTTTATTTTGATTTTAACGAAAGATGATACAAACTTTGAAATGATTTCTGTTTATTTGGTGTTTTTACAATTAGGAATTATGGTGCTTACAATTATTCCGACAGAATTTTTGTTGCATAAACATTTTACAAAGCAAGGAATGAAAAAATAGCTAATTTCCAATTGGCGGAAATGAAAATCGGAAGTTGGAGGATTGAATTATGTGGAATGAATTAGGTATAAGCGGTGGAACCGCAATTGTTATTTTGATTGCACTGTATTTCGTTATCAAATGGGCAGTGAAGAATGGAATCAAAGAAGCCTACAGTGCTATCACTGGAAAGAAAACTGATGAAGATATCCAAAACGAAAAAGAGTTGAAAGAACTTGGATTGGATTCAGAAGATCAATAACTTCAAGTTTGTGGAATCGACTGAAAGGAAGCATTATATGTTCTATATTATTTTTGACTTTGCAATGGCAGTGATTATGCTTTTATTTGGAATATGGTTTTATAGGTCAAAAGGACAAGCATCCAAATTCTTGTCTGGTTATAATATGAAATCAGCAGAAGAACGAAAAAAATATGATGAAAATGCTATGTGTAAGGCATATGGGAAGAGAATGATGTTTATGTCAATTCCTTTTATTGCTGGGATGATTATAGATATTTGGCATATAGGAATCGGTTGTTTAATTGCATGGGTGATATGGTTTGTTATGTTTATTCTGCTGCTTATGGATAGACATAAAAGAGAAGGTTAATTTATAGAGGAATAGAATGCTTTTGGGGTGAAAATACCGTTTATTTGTTTTAGACATACGATGTCCGGTTGAAAATTAGCGGATTCTCGTTTTATGTCGTGGTAATTTGGGTACATATTGGTAAGCTGTAAGTGGAAGAGAGGTAGAGACATGGACACAAAAAAGATTGGAGCTTTTTTAAAGCAATGTCGTAAAGAAAAGAATCTTACGCAAGAGCAGCTTGCCGAGAAGTTTGAGGTATCTGCAAGAACAGTTTCCAGATGGGAAACAGGAATAAATATGCCAGATCTCAGTATACTTGTTCAACTTGCTGAATATTACGATGTTGAGATGAGAGAGCTCCTGGATGGAGAAAGGAGCCAGACTATGAATAAAGAGATGAAAGAAACACTGGACAAAGTTGCGGTGTATGAAGGATGGGTGAAACAAAAAGCATTAAAGGCTGGAAATCTTGCATTTGCATCAATGTTTGTGATTAGTGTGTTAGCGATTATTATTCAGATGTTATTAACTGTGGATATTCGCTTGGTTTTAGGAGAGACAGCAACTGCTTTGGTAGGAGGAATCCTGTACGCCTCTATTATGGTGTATAATGGAATATGGGATAAATGTTTGCCAAAAAGTGCTACTATATGGCGAGATTTTCTCACCAGTGTGATATGTGCAGGAATTTTTACAGTCATCTATGGCATATGTTTATTTAGAATGGGAGCTACAGAAACACAGGTAACACGATTAGCATTGGGATTTCTGATTGGTATTATTATTGTGGCATTTATTATTCTTAGGCTCTTGGCATTTATTAATCGAAAAAGAAACCAGAATTCGTCAAATGTTCAGGAGAAAAAGGAAACTTCTCTATCTAAGGCAGAATGGACAAAAATTTATAATGCACAGAATATAGTAGAGACAGAACAACTTGTAGAAATGTTAAAGCAAAATGGAATAGTAGCTTTTTCTCAGGAAGCAGGTGCGAATGTTGCAATGCATGGGGCACCAGGATTTGGAATATATGGTGTGGATATATTTGTGAAAACCGATGATGCAGAGAAGGCAGTACAGTTGATCAAGGAGATTAATAACCAAGAATGAAGAAAATTTTTGACATTTTCACACATGCGTGCTAATATGATTATAGAAAAAGAGTGCTACCGATAGACGGTTAGTCCACATACTTAATTGATTAAAAATAACCGTTCAGTTTGCGAGGCTGGGGCGGTTATTTTTGTGTTTTGTTATTATCTTTGCCGAATGTGTATCCGGCACAAAAGCAGGTGATACCGAAGCTCACGACTGCAATAAAGTCCACAATACTCATTGGCTTAGCCCTCCTTTCCAGTGGATTCTCTTTCGAGTTTCTATGTAATCAGAGGGTCACAGTCCCTCTGCTGAAGGACTAACCGCCTACCGTTATGATAGCACCCATGTTTTGATTATAACAGTCAGGATAGGAATCTGCAACCGGAAAGTTGACAGCTCATGAAAATCTGGCTGTGATACCATTTTGATACTAAAAAATGAAGAGAATAGGAATATAGCCTGGAAAATCCACAACACAAGAAAATATGGACACGGAAATCACAGAAAATAATGGAATTTTAAGAACCTCACAAACGTGAAGGTGGACGTACTGTTGGATCAGGACGTGTTGCTACAGTTATCGAATAATATTCGACAAGCAATGAGCAGTGCAAATTCTCAGAGTAATGTCCGGTGGGAGTTTGCTCACACAAGGACATTAGTCGGAGAATTTATAGGGCGAACGCCCAGACCGAGATGTAGCGAAGCGAAATCGAGGTTAGCACTGCGGTCTATATAAAATAAATTGAGTACCGCAAGGCACATTGTGTCCAAACGTAAGATACCCCGGAACCGTAAGGTTTCCGGGGTTTTTCTGTTGAACAGAAGATTAAAATAAGGCTGTAAAGAATAGCGAATAAATTGAAAACGTAAGCGACGAATAATTGACGAAGAATGATAAAATCCTTATAATAAATTAGTATCTGAACAACAGATAAAATCAATTACACAAAAATCAATAACAAGAGGGAGGTCATTTCATGTTTGGTTTTATGGTAACTGCTGATGGCGGACTTACAACTGCCGGATATGTGATTACAGTTATTGCCGGAATCATTTTGTTTTTCCTGGCGATTTATTTTGCAGGGAAGAGTTCAGACAAGAAAAAGCTTACCACAAGACAATTGGTATTCTGTGCCGTAGCTATTGCACTTGCTTTTATTACGTCTTATCTGAAAATCTTCAAACTGCCGTGGGGAGGAAGCGTCACTCTTTGCAGTATGCTTTTTATTGTTCTGATCGCAAACTGGTATGGGGTTGGAACAGGTATTATGGCTGGGTTTGCTTACGGAATCCTGCAGTTTATCCAGGAGCCTTATATACTTTCATTTTTTCAGGTATGCTGTGATTACATACTTGCATTTGCAGCACTTGGCCTGGCAGGATTATTTGCAAAACAGAGTCATGGACTTCTGAAAGGATACATAATAGCTGTAATTGCCAGAGGAGCTTTTCATTCTCTGGGCGGTTATCTTTATTGGATGAGCTATATGCCGGACAATTTCCCGAAATCTCTGACAGCCGTATATCCGATCTTATACAATTATAGCTATCTGCTGGCAGAGGGCATTATCACGGTAATCATCATTTCAGTACCTGCGGTGTCGAAGGCACTGACCCAGGTAAAGCGTGCCGCACTGCAGTAGTTTGTTTTGTCTGGCAACAGGGATGTGTCGTTGCCCGGTACTCAGAACATTTGGTATGGTAATTTTGTTTAGGGAAGTGTAAGAATGACAATAACGACTTTATGCTATATAGAAAATAATGGCAAATATCTGATGCTTCACAGGGTAAAAAAGCATAATGATATAAATGAGGGAAAGTGGATTGGAGTTGGCGGACATGCAGAGGGCCAGGAATCCCCGGAGGAATGTCTTTTGCGTGAGGTAAAAGAAGAAACAGGATTAACTCTGACGTCATATAAACTTCGAGGTCTGGTTACATTTATAAGCGATAAATGTGAACCGGAGCTTATGTGTGTATTTACAGCCAACGAATATATCGGTGAATTAACAGAATGCAATGAAGGAGAACTTTACTGGATAGATAAAGCTGTTGTGCCGACACTTCCCACATGGGAAGGTGACAGAGTTTTTCTGGATTTGCTTCTTTCAGGAGATGAGCGATTTTTTTCTTTAAAATTGCAGTATGAAGGGGAAAAACTCGTAGATAAGCAAGTAAATTTATATTAACCGAATAAACTGCGAAGCAGTTATTCGGTATAGAGCCGCGTAGCGAAGCGGATGATTTTGGAGAGATAAAATGATGAATTGTTTGGCAGTAGGGCTGGGTGGTTTTGCAGGAGCAGTATTGCGGTACCTGATCGGGCTGATTCCCACAGGAGAAACCATGATTTTTCCGGTAAAAACCTTTTGTATCAATGTGATTGGATGTATTGTGATCGGAGCAATCACAGTACTGGCGGCGAAATTGTCTGTTCCGCCAAGGATGATTTTGTTTCTGAAGGTGGGAGTCTGCGGTGGATTTACCACATTCTCAACCTTTGCACTGGAATCTTCGGATTTGATCCGGGACGGACATATGGGAATAGCTCTGTGTTATGTATTACTTAGTGTGCTGGTAGGCGTGCTGGCGATTTTTGCAGTGGAATATCTTACTGTAAGATAAGCTGCTTCCTGATTCTGGAAAATAAAGATCCTTTTTTCAGTATGCGCAATTACCTGCTGAATGGACATACGGAAATTTTTGGTGCAGAAATCGGAACCCTGATTTATGGTGCAGGAAAGGGCATTATCCGTTCTTTTCAGGATTTTGATCTGTGTGCGGAACCCTATATGAAACATCCGAAGAATACAATTTATTATTTCGGGGATCTGGATTATGAGGGCATCGGTATATACGAAAATCTGGCAGAAAAATTTCGCAGCAGATGGAAAATCCTTCCTTTTGTGCCGGCATATCAGGCTATGCTTGGAAAAGCAGAACAGATAACTGAACTTCCGGAGACAAAGGAGCATCAGAATAGAAATATCAGTACACAATTTTTCTCCTGTTTTGATGAAATAATGGTCAAAAAAAAATGGAAGCTGTTCTGGATAAGGACAGATATATCCCTCAGAAAATTTTAAATACTGCAGATTTCTGATGCAGATTCTGACACAGAGGAGAGGCTACATTACTGTTCACTCCGTTCTCAGTAACGTAGCCAAAATTCATTCCAGATTGCCTGCGGCAATAGAATTTTGGCTTGTATGTCTCGGGATTTTGGCATATTCATGCCAAAACACCTCGCGGGATAGTGGTGTGTGAACAGTAACATATTATGGATTATGGAGAATCTTATGATAAAAAATAATTGATTTTTAAGAGCCAGTTTGTTAGAATATATCTGTAAAAAGGGAGTAGCTTGCCGAGTAGATTCGGTTCACTTCTTCGTCAGGACAGTTATTGAAACATATAACTCGGAAAGTGATGAAATTGCGAGACTTTTACTGTGAATGCAGTAGGAGTCTCTTTTTTTATACCTACTGCAAAATAAATGTATTCCGGAATCTTTTTATATTTGATTTTGAGAGTACGTAATAAAAGAAAGAGAGGTAGAAATGATGTTTTTACAGGTTATTATTTTGCTGGCAGGTTTTTTGTTTCTGGTGAAAGGTGCAGACTGGTTTGTAGAGGGTGCAGCCAGTATTGCGAAAAAGCTGGGAATTCCACAGTTGATCATTGGATTAACCATTGTAGCAATGGGAACCAGCATGCCGGAGGCAGCAGTCAGTATTACTGCTGCAATAAATAAGAATGCAGGTATTACCATTGGAAATGTAGTCGGAAGTAATATCCTGAATATTCTGATCATCCTGGGAATCACAGCAGTAATTACGAATGTAGCGATTCAAAAATCCACGCTTCTTTACGAAATTCCGTTTATGACAGTGATAACAATTGTTTTGCTGATCTTTGGTATCACAGGTTCAGAGGTGACTTTTATTGAAGGTGTGATTTTCTGGATACTGTTTCTGATATATCTGGGATATCTGTTTGTGATGGCAAAGAAAGGGAGCAATCAGGAAGAAGCAGAAGCAAAGGATAATCCGGTATGGAAATGTATGCTCCTGATGGTGATCGGTGGAATTCTGGTCGTAAAGGGCAGTGATTTTGCAGTCAGCGGAGCAACGGAGATTGCCCGTTATTTTGGCATGAGTGAGAGATTTATCGGGCTGACAATTGTTGCACTGGGAACATCTCTTCCGGAACTTGTCACATCAGTAACAGCTGCCAGAAGAGGAAATACAGGAATTGCCATTGGAAATATAGTCGGAAGCAATATTTTTAATATTTTGTTTGTTATCGGTACAACAGCACTCATCTGTACTGTGCCGTTTGAGAGCAAATTTATTATTGATACTGTAATTGCAGTTCTGTGTGGAGCAATACTCTGGATTGGTACATTCAGACATAAAGAATTAAGAAAACCCTGTGGTGTGGTTATGTTGTTGTGTTATGTTGCATATTTCCTGTATTTATGTCTGGTATAACGAATAATTGCTTTTCGCAACCTCCGCAGGGGACTTACTTGATTCGATTAAAATAAGAAATGGAATAAAGTATATTATGGATAATTATGAAAAACAGGTATATATAGGAAGAGAGTTGTTTTTAAAATATGATCAGGATAAGCTGATAAAGAAATATGGTTTAAAACACGATGAAGAATATCTGTATTTGAAATATATTGGAACAGAATATCGGATCAATCGCAGAAACGGTGCTATTGAATATGCCACAGGCGAAGAATGGACGGACTGCAGAGAATATACAGTTGTTATGACAATCTATGATTTTCTCTGCTGTTCCGGGCAGGAGATACTGTCTCCTCTTACCGGGCAGTGGCAGCCTGTGGGCAGGTTTGTAACTGCCGGGAGCAGTCCGTCAACAGATCCCTTTGTGGAAAAGTATGCAAGAGCATTTTCCGGCAAAGTGGAAGAGGTAAAGCAGGCCTGTATCTGTCTGGGAGGAAAGCAGACGAAACGTCTGGCAGGGGCAGATCTGACATTTGAAATGCCGGTTCTTCCGGAGTTCTCTGTGTTGCTTCAGTTCTGGGATGGAGATGAAGAATTCCCGCCAAAGATCTTACTGTTGTGGGATAAAGTATCGTTATCATACCTTCATTTTGAGACGACCTATTATCTTCAGGGAGATCTTCTGAAGGCTATACTGCAGATAATCGGCTGAATACACTGTAGCCGATCCCTTGGAGGGGATATATAGAAGCGGATAAATATGTTCCTCAGGAAATTTTAAATACTACAGATTTCTGATACAGGATTTGTGCAGTTACGCAAATTTATACTATAGAAACAATAGGGTAAAAACCATATTTAATCAAGGGAAGCAGCTTTGCAATACGAATTTCTGAAAAACTTTCCAAAACGAATGAAAAATGTAGGCCTGTACGGTGTTCTTATCCAAAACAGTATTCAGAAGACATCTTGGAAACAGTTTGGCTTTCTGAAATTTGATGAACAGATGAATCTTATTTTTGTAGTAATGCTTTATATTATGGAGCAGTCTCTGCGGGAAGAGAACTGTACCATGGATGATATCGAAGCCCAGAGGGAATATCCGATTACATGGAAAGAGGTTTCCAGAAACTCAGGTGGCGAGTCCATCTATAATCGTTTTGACAATATATATGTGCTGAATCTGATCGCTACAAGTCTGAGAGGCGGTACCCAGTACCTGAAAGCCGAACACAAAAGAGGGAAAGAACCGGATGAACTTGTCACTGCGAGAATTGAAGTGGGGGATCAGATGGAGCTGTTGTTTTAACTAAATCAGGTAAGTCCTTTGCAGAGACTGCGAAAAGCAAACTGCAGGGGATTCTTTTTTATTTTTTGTAACGTTTCTTCTGTCTGTGACTTAATTATATAGAAAGACATCAGATAAAATAATGATACAGCAGACAGGAGGATCATCATGAAACGATATTTTGGAATATTCAATGCAGATGAAACAAAATCAGGACCATGTTCAGACATTCAATGGAAGAAGACCGGGCTATTAAAAATCCCGAAAGATGCAGTAGGATAATAAAAAATACAAGGAGCAGGAATGGAGAAATCAGAAATCGAAACAATCTACCGGAAGTATTTCCATGATGTCTTTCTCTATATCCGGGCACTTTCCGAAAATGAAAGTCTGGCAGAGGAGATCACCCAGGAAACATTCCTGAAGGCAATGAATAATATTGAGAAATTTGATGGCCGGAAGGATATCCGCGCATGGCTATTTGTAATTGCGAAGAATACATATTTCCGCTATTGCAGACGAAATAAAATCTATGTAGGCGAAGAATTTTCAGAAATAATGCAGGATTCCATGCAGGATACATCCCCGGCCGTACTGGATCAGATCGTGCAGGATGAGACAGTTCGGAATCTCAAACGCTATGCAGAACTGATACCGGAACCCTACAGGGAAGTATTTCACCTGCGGATATATGGTGAGCTCTCCTTTGAGCAGATCGGAAAATGCTATCAGAAAAGTGCAGGGTGGGCAAGAGTAACCTGCCATCGTGCACGCCAGATGATAAGAGCACAGATAAGTCAGGAGGAAAAGTAATATGGAAAAAATAAACTGCAACGTGATCCAGGATATTCTGCCATTATACATTGATGATGTGGTAAGTGATGACACAAAAGAACTTGTAGAAGAACATCTGCAAAACTGCGAAATCTGCCAGCGGGTATATCATGAGACAAAGGCAGACCTTGAAAATGATATGAAAATCTCTGCACAGACAAAAGAAAACAGCAATGAAGCAAATGACTTGAAAAGCTTCAGGAAATTTTTAAAGAAAAGAAAGATAAAAACAATCCTGCTTTCCATAGCAGCAACCGTAATTTGCTTTGTGGCAGTGTTCACGTTCATGAATAAACATGTCACATATATCAGCTACAAAGATGCAGGGATAACTATTATTGAGGATAATAAAGATGAAGTAACATATAGAACAAATATAAAAGGAAATTATCGCTGGAGAACATCCTTAGACAGGGAAACAGGCGTAATGACTATCCATTTTGAACAGAGTTTGTGGGAAAAATATGTAAGCTGTATTTTTTATCCATATGATCATATTCATGATATTTTGAAGAAAGATGAGATAAAAGAAGTATATGTAGATAAGGATGGAACTACAACAACAATCTGGGAAGCTCCGGAGGAAGAACAGAAGGCTTATTTATCTGAAGAACATATAGAGCCGTTAGGATAAAATATTAGAGTATTTTTCAAACACGATCTAAAATATGAAAGCGAATTTTATAGCAGTCCTATAGGTTATAAGGATTTACAAAGGGGTTGTCATGGAAGGCAGCCTCTTTTTGTAATTGCTGATGGACATTCTCTTCCCATATGTTACAATAGAACAAGAATATGGAAAGAAAGACAGGAAACCTAACTATGAAAAAACAACTAAATTATGCAGATATCATAAAGGAAGCGCTGATCCTGACAGGTGCGGTAGCGATCATTGCGGCAGCAGTTTATTTCTTCCTGGTGCCGAGCCATACCTCTGTAAGCAGTATCTCCGGTCTTGGTATCGTGTTATCAAACTTTGTACCTTTATCATTGTCTGCAATCACCATGATTTTGAATGTGGTACTTCTGATCATTGGCTTCATCACCTGCGGACGCGAATTTGGCGTAAAAACGGTTTACACCAGCATCGTTTTGCCTTTATTTCTCGGATTATTTGAGAAAGTATTTCCGGATTTTGGCTCTATGACCAACAGTCAGGAGCTGGATGTGCTGTGCTATATCCTGGTGGTCAGCGTAGGACTGAGCATTCTTTTTAACAGAAATGCATCCTCTGGCGGACTGGATATTGTGGCAAAGATCATGAACAAATATCTCCACATGGAACTGGGAAAAGCAATGTCTCTTTCCGGTATGTGTGTGGCTCTTTCCGCAGCGCTTGTATATGATAAGAAAACAGTGGTGCTGAGTATTCTGGGAACATACTTTAATGGAATAGTTCTGGATCACTTTATCTTTGACCATAATATTAAACGTCGTGTCTGCGTCATCACTCAGAAAGAGGAAGAACTGCGTAAATTCATTATCGAAGATCTGCACAGCGGAGCGACGATCTATGAAGCGACAGGTGCCTATAATATGAAGAAACGCAATGAGATCATCACGATAGTAGACAAAACAGAATATCAGAAGCTGATGGCTTACATCAATCATGAAGATCCAAAGGCTTTTGTGACGGTTTACAATGTATCGGATATGCGCTATCAGCCAAAACTGTGAGAAATATTATGGCAGGAAAGCTGTGGGTATGATAAAATAGCAAGGTAATTATATAACCTAACCATAAAGAGATTATGGTAGAAAGAGGATAAAAGATGAAAAAAGGAAAAGGAATTGCCCTGCTTCCAATTGGTGTATTTCTTGTATTATACCTTGGACTGGGCATTTTGTTTGAGTATGTGATGGAAATCCCCATGGGATTTTATAATGTGCCTATTGTAGTAGCATTTCTTGCTGCAATCCTGGTTGCCTGTCTGCAGAACAGAGCACTGGATTTTGATAAGAAACTGGAAATCATGGCACAGGGAGTGGGGGACAAAAATATCATCACTATGCTTCTGATCTTCCTTGCAGCCGGATCTTTTGTAGGAGTTGTGGGAAGAAGCAGTGCTGAGAGTGTTGCATATTGTATGCTGAGTCTGATACCTGCCAGATTTTCAGTGTCTGTGCTGTTTATAGTTGCCTGTTTTGTGTCTGTGGCTATGGGAACCTCTGTGGGAACCATTACCCTTCTGACACCGATTGCAGCAGCAGTTTCCACAGCATCAGGATTTGATCTGGCATTTTGTGTGGCTTCTGTTATGGGAGGAGCCATGTTTGGGGACAATCTTTCTTTTATTTCAGATACGACGATTGCTGCATGTAATGGTCAGGGATGTGAGATGAAAGACAAATTCAGGGAGAACTTCTGGATCGCTCTTCCGGCAGCCGTTGCCACACTGATCTTAATCCTGATCCTGTCATTTCAGACAGAAATCCAGGGCCGTGTGATCCAGCCCTATCATCTGACTCAGGTAATACCGTATGTGCTGGTATTGATCGGAGGAATTGTTGGAATCAACGTGTTTGTGGTATTGCTGACAGGAATCGTATCCGGAGCATTTATTATGCTGATCGGAGGACATACCACACCTGTAGAGATCCTGAAAAATATGGGATCCGGTGTATCCGGAATGTTTGAGACCTGTATGGTGGCGATTCTGGTAGCTGCCATGTGTGCGCTGATACGTGAGTATGGTGGATTCGATGCACTTCTTGGCTGGATCCATAAAATTTTCCGCGGAAAGAAAGGCGGACAGCTTGGAATGGGACTTCTGGTAGGAACTATGGATATTGCCACTGCCAATAATACAGTGGCGATCGTAATGGCAAACCCTATCGCAAAGGAAATGGCAGAAGAGTATGGGATTACACCGAGAAAGACAGCTTCCATACTGGATACTTTTTCCTGTGTTTTTCAGGGAGTGATTCCATATGGTGCACAGATGCTGGTTGCAATCTCAGCAGTGAATGAGCTGGGTGGTGAGATTTCTGCATTTCAGATCATGCCGAAATTATTTTATCCCATGTTATTGCTGCTCAGCTCTCTGATCACAATTATGAGAGGTTCAGACCGTACAGGAGCTTAAAAGATTCCCCCTGCCGGAAGCTATATTTTTTTCAATTTCTTTCAAAAAATACTTGACCTTCCTCCTTGTGGAAGCAGTATAAAGGAAGCACAGACAGGGCAGTAGAGCAGCGGATCAGCTATATCTGCTGTCAGGAAAGCAAGAGGTAGCAGTATGAAGATCAAACAGGTGGAAGAGCTGGTAGGCATCACCAGAAAGAATATCCGTTTTTATGAAGAGCAGGGCCTCCTGAATGTGGAGCGTGCAGAGAACGGATACCGGGAATATCATAGGGCAGACATTGCCAGACTTCAGGAAATCAAATTATTCCGGAAGATGGATATTTCCATAGAAGAGATGAGAGCTCTTTTTGAAAAAAGGAAAAGCCTGCAGGTCTGTCTGGAACAGCACCTGGGAGAACTGGAACGCCGCAGGGAGGGCCTTGTGAAAATGCAGGAAATGTGCCAGCGCCTGATCGCAGAGCATCAGTCTCTGGATACCTTGAATGCCGAGAACTGTCTGGAAGAAATCGAGCAGATGGAGAAAGAGGGTGCAAGGTTTATGGATATAAAGAAAACAGATATCCGTAAGAAAAGAAGGACAGGAGCGATCATTGGAGCAGTAGTTATGATCTTGCTTATGGGATTTACCATAGGGCTTATGCTGTGGGCAAATACACAAGATCCCATACCGACCGGACTGCTGATATTTCTGATCGCCATACCGGTTGTGATCATCGGAGGAATTCTGGCAGCACTTGCAGGACGCATGAAAGAGATTGAAGGAGGAGAAGAGGATGAAGCTTCTAAGTATTGAATATATTCCGGGTGTAGAGTTTGAGGCACTGGGAATTGTAAAGGGAACAGTTGTACAGACAAAAAATGTAGGAAAAGATTTTATGGCAGGGATGAAGACTCTGGTAGGCGGAGAGATCACAGGCTATACGGAAATGCTCAATGAGGCAAGACAGATTGCCACCAAGCGAATGGTGGATGAAGCTAAAGAGATGAATGCAGATGCTGTGATCGGTGTAAAATACGGCTCCTCCCAGGTAATGTCAGGGGCAGCAGAAGTTATTGCATATGGAACTGCTGTGAAATATAAACAGGATTAAAAATTAAGAACAAGAGCAGAGAACGCAAAAAGAGATATTAAGTAAAGCAGAAAATCCGTAATGAAGGCTGGGAAAGGAAATTCAACATATGAAGATTGAAGGAAATCAGAAGGAATTAGACGCAATGGCTGAGTTTCATAAAGGAAACCGTGCAGAGGGGCTGCGTCTGCAGGAGGAATTCGCGGCAGAATTTCGTGAAGAATACAAGGAGAAGGATCACTGTTCCTGCCAGAAAGCCTGTCGTTATCACGGAAACTGCAAGGAATGTGTGGCAATCCACAGAGCACACCAGGAACATGTTCCGAACTGTATGCGGCCTCTGCTCAATAAGAAGCTGAAACTGTTATCAGAGCTGACAGAACATACGCTGGCAAATGAGATAGAGGCACCGCATGAGATCCTGAGAAAGCCATCAAAAAGCTGAAAAATTTAGAAAATACACTGGAAATAAAACGATGAAAGGCATAAAAGAGATATTAATATGAATATGAGCGATAATAAGAATGTAAATCAGGATAAAGGTCTTCAGGGAAATGAAAAAATAGAGCAGGCAATCGCTGCTCTGCAGCAGGAAGCCACTCAGGAAATGCTGGCACATACACTGACTGTAATCCGTAGACGAATGAGAGAAAACGGCCAGTTTATCCTTTCAGTAGAACCGCCCACAGGAGACAACCAGCTCCGGATCGGCACAGTGAAAACCGGAGATGGAAAAGTCTGGTGGGCAGCATTTACCGGCTTTGAGGAAGAACTGAAAGGCGGCGGAAGCGTACAATCCACTTTTCTGACAGACATAGATCAGCTTTTCAATTCAGCATTACAGGTAAATGAGATTGAGGGAATCATCCTTAACCCATGGAATCGCACGATCATGTTGGATAAGAACCTGATTAATATTATTCTGGGAAATATGTAGTTCCCATTTTGTTTAATTCAGGCAATATGGTAATCAGCATGGTAATAAAACACAGAGAACCACCGATCACATTGGATACCGGTTCAGCCATAAACACGCCATCTGTGCCCATATGTAATCCATAGGGCAGGAAATAAGTCAGCGGAACCACAATAAATACTTTACGAAGCAGGGAGAAAAAAATCGCCTGCTTTTTTTTATTTAATGATTTAAATACAGTCTGACCAATATACTGCAGATCCATAAAAATAAAGGCTGCAAAGTAAAGCTTCAGCGCAGGAACGGCATCCTTCAATAACAATTTATCTGAACTGAAGATTCCAATCAGAAATTCAGGGGCAATGAGAATGACGCTCCACATGATACCTGTATAGATCAGAACCATAATGATCAGAACAACCCCTGCTTTCTTTACCCTGTCAGGACGTCTGGCTCCGTAATTGTAGCTGAGAACAGGAGAGGTTCCCTCATTGATCGCATGGATAGGCGTCTCCACCATCTGGCGAACACTGGATATAATAGTCATGACAGAGATATAAATATCACCGCCTGTCACGGAAAGAACATTATTGCAGCAGATACTTACCAGGCTGTTAGTCAGCTGCATGATAAATCCAGCAGACCCCAGACTGATGATATCCCTGGCATGTCTGGTGCACTCAGAAATCTCATTTATATGAATCCATCTTACCTTCAATTCTGATTTTCCATGAAGAAAATAAAATACAAGCAAGGCAGAGAGAATCTGAGAGATGACAGTAGCAATCGCTGCACCCTTAATCCCCATATCCAGAACAAAAATAAAAATCGGATCAAGAATAATATTTGCCACTGCACCGACTGTTACTGACAGCATACCGATAATGGCATATCCCTGTGCATTGATAAAAGGATTCATTCCTGTTGCTATCATGGAAGGGAGAGTACCCAGAAGGTAAATCATCAGATAGGGATACGCATAAACCAGAGCATCATCTGAAGCACCAAACAGAGTCAGTAAGGGGCGGGCAAAAAGAAATCCGATCAGCATCAGCACAGCAGCACTTCCACATAACATGGTGAAAGCAGTATTCATGATCATGTCAGCAGTCCTGGAATCTCCTTTTCCGCGGTTGATAGAGAAAATTGGTGCACCTCCGGAACCAAAGAGATTACTGAAAGCAGTAATGATCATGATGATCGGAAAGCATAAGCCCACAGCGCCAAGTGCAGTTGTTCCTATATCATGGATCCTGGCGATATAGATACGGTCCACAATGTTGTATAAAAGATTCAATATCTGCGCTACCAGCATGGGAAGTGCAGCGCTTAATATATTGTTGGTCACAGTTCCGTTTTCAAAATCAATTCGTTTCATTATAAATTTTCCTATGTATTCTTAGAAATCAGTAGATTTCCTATGCAAATCGCTATTTTTATGCTTATTGTTTATCGAGTTCTAAGTTTAAAAGTTTTATCGTGCATATAAGTATATCATAAAGTAAACAGAAATTCACTCTGATACAGTGGTGCTGGAACAAAATATTCTCTGAAATTGTCATAAGTCATGATACAGAGAATAAAAAAGCATTTTTTATCCATACTATTTTCATGTAACAAAATACAGTATTTCTTAAAAAAGGAGACAACAGACTATGATTTTAAAAGAAAAGGAACGTTCAGTGATTGAAGACCTTCAGACACAAGAGAAAAGCTGTGTGGAAAAGTATGGAAAATACGCAGAACAGGCCAGGGACCCGGAGCTTAAAAATCTTTTCCGGAATATCCAGCAGGAAGAACAGAAGCATTATGAGTCTTTGTCAATGATTCTTTCCGGAAGTGTGCCTGAATGTAACTGCAATGACAGATCAGGCAAAGACTATCAGCCAAAAGCAGTCTATACAGCCATGAGTTCACCGGAAGATAAACAACACGATGCGTTTCTTGCAACAGACTGTATTGGTACAGAGAAGCTGGTGTCAGGAACATACAATGATGATGTATTTGCCTTTGGCGATAGTGGTGTACGCAAGCTGTTGGCTGATATACAGATTGAGGAGCAGAATCATGCAGAGATGCTGTATAAGTATAAGACTGTGAATGGAATGGCATAAGAAGTCTTAAGGCATTGAGCAGAGTAGCATATTGGGAAAATTCTATACCAGGACTGCTATAATTACCTGACAGGAGACAATTGGTTTTGACTGTCTCTTGCCAGGTACATCTTATTTTATAAAAAACATGATGGTATAAATGTTGGGATATTTTATGAAAAATTTTGTAAAATTTGTCATGATAAAAGCCATAAGATAATTGCTAGAGCGTGTTTGAAAAATCATTCCCATAATCTGCACGCCCCACTTTGCGATATATTTTGTCCGAATTTGGTTTCCGTAACCCGCTACGACGCCCTTATTCGAACAAAATCTCCCATAAATTGTGACGCACATCTTGTGGAAAGCATTTTTCAAACACATTCTAGGAATTCCGATTAGTTACGTAAGGTGTAATAGTGAATTTTGGCAGGAATGAATAAGAATTTTTTATAAATACTTGAATGAATATAGTAAATATAATACACTACTCATTAGTAGTATATTATTTATATTTGTTGGAGTATTTGTATTGGATTTTTTGGGTCTGATAATATTAAAAATAATTTATTTGCAGAAGGTATATCTCTAGATGATGAATTTCAGGTATCTTCTAAGTGAAGTCATGAAATCCTAAATATTTGGAATTTGCTGATTCATTACTTGAATCGTTGTTTCTTAATGTTTGACAAGTTCTAAGTTTAAATATCTCATCGTGTACGCTCGAACAAATTTTAAACTTGGGAATTTAATATCATAATATGAAAGTGTGGAAAAAATGGCAGGGATTAAAGATGTTGCAAAAATGGCAGGAGTAGGTGTGGGAACAGTTTCAAGAATGCTTAATGACAGTGGATATGTTTCTCTGGATACGAGGGCCAAAATAGAAGCTGCTATGAAGGAATTGAATTATACACCGAATGAACTTGCCAGAAATCTGTATTATAAAAAAAGTGGTATAATTGCGGTACTTGTACCGAATGTATCCAATCCTTTTTTTGCTGAGTTTGTTGATTGTGTAGAAGGGGAACTGCGCAAAGCCGGCTTCAAAATTATGTTATGCAACACATTGAAAGATGTAAAGGCTGAAGCTGAATATCTGGATTTGCTGAACAGACATATTGTAGATGGGATAATTGCGGGAATGTCTTCTTTGGATGAAAGTGAGTATTCTAAAATTCATAAGCCGATTGTTGCGCTTGACAGATATCTGGGAGAAGAAATTCCGGTAGTAGCTGTGGACCATAAAATGGGTGGACGCCTGGCAGCAGAAGTGTTGCTGCGTAATGGCTGCAAAAGAATACTTCATTTCAGAAGTACAGCAGAAAAAGAGTCTTTATATCATGATCGTCATGCAGAATTTCAAAAAATTATGGATGAGCAGGGAATAGAAACCTATTGTTATGATCTGGACTGGCGGCGTTTGGATATTCAGTATTATCATCAGGTTGCAGAAGAAGTTATGGAAAAAAATCTGAAATTTGATGGTGTGTTTGGTGTAGACCGACTGGCTATTGAATGCATGAATGGATTGCTCAGGCAACACAAAAAAATCCCGGAAGAGGTAAAAATAGTTTCTTATGATGGAACGTATATTACAGAATTGGTAGAACCGCAAATAAGTACAATTGTTCAGCCCATTGACAGAATGGCAGAGGAATCTGTAAAAAGCCTTTGTGAGCTAATTAATGGAAAAAAAGTGAAAAATAAAAAAAGTATTTTAATACCTGAATTCCGTAAAGGCGGAACAACAGTATAAACAGACGTCATACATGTGTTGTGCATTTATTACAAAAAAAAGGATAAAAAACAAAGATAAACACAAAATATTTGGGCATAATTTATGAAAAAAATAAAAAAAACATAATCGGATTGACAAAAATTACAAAAAGGTTATAATGAAATTAACAAGACGAAGAAAACAAAGATGTTTTTAAACAATATGGAACGCGTTCCACATTGTAAAACAAAATTTGTTTTCACAATGTTAACCCGTAAAATTAGATTACTCCGGAGAATATCTAAAGCGGTTGAAGCAGTATGTAAATGGAACGGCATGATATTTAATATCATGGAATTTAGAATCTTTAAGAATAGGAGATTAAAAATGAGAAAAAAGATTGTTAATTCATTAATTACAGCAACTGTGATTGGAAGTATGCTTACAGGAATGGCAGTTCCCTGTTTTGCAGGTGAGAAAAAAGACGATGGAAGCAGTATTACAGTTCTTGTAGAAAGTGGTTCACCTGCAGAAGCACTTGCCAATAATACAGCAGCTGATTTTGAGAAAGAAACAGGCTGTAAGGTTGTTGTTGATGCTGTTGCCTATACTGGTATGTATGATAAGCTTTCTACCGAAATTAAAGCAGGACAGGCTGCTCATGATGTTTCATGCATGGATTTTGTATGGCTGGCAGCTTTTGCTGATGCAATCGAACCAATTACAGATGCAGATACCAGTGATTTCCTTCCAACGCTGGAAGAAAGCGGAACAGTAGATGGTAATCTTCTGGGATATCCGATGTGGGTAAACGCTAAGATCCTTATTTACAGAAAAGATCTGATTCCGGAAGATAAAGTGCCAAAGACCTGGGATGAATATAAAGCACTGGCAAAAGAAATGAAAACAGACGATATGTACGGAACAACAGTTTTTGGAAGTGGTTCTGACGCAGTTTGTTCCTTCCTTGATTTTGCCTGCCAGGCCGGTGCAGATGGATTAGTATATGACAAGGATGGAAATGTAAATATTACAGATCAGCCATATGTGGATGCGCTTGATTTTATGGTTGAAATGGCAAATGAAGATTGTACGCCATCAGATTCTCTGGCTACTGCTTCTACAGAGTCTCAGGAACTTTTCAATAATGGTAAAGTCGCAATGCAGTTAAACTGGAGCCATCAGTATCCTGCAGCTGTTGAGGCACTTGGAGCAGATAAGGTGGGATGTGCACCAATGATTGCCGGCAGTGCAGGAGCAGGAGCAACCACAGGTCCATGGTATGAATGTGTAATGAAAAATTCTGAGAATAAAGACATGGCACTGAAATATGTAGAATATATGTACGATCATAATGCAGATTATATGAACGGAACCCTTAAAATTGCCGGCAGAACTTCTGTTTATGAGGAAGCTGGAAAAGAGGCTGGTAATGAGCATACAACAGCAGTTCTTGACACATTGAATGAAAAACAGTCTCAGCCAAGACCTATGATTTCAACCTGGTCACAGGTAGAGGAGGTTCTTACAGGTGTTGTAGAATCCTGTCTTGGTGGAGCAGATGTGAAAGAAACCCTTGAATCTGCAAAAGAAGAGATTGAGGCAATTGGGAAGTAAAGTGACAAAGTAATAAAGAAAAAGCAGATTGCAGACATCTACCAAATAATAAAAAATGTAATTAAATCAAGGGTGATTTTACCTGGACATCGAACACACTAACTATGAATTTACTAATCTATGATGTATGATGCAGGGAGTAAATCGCCCTTGATTTTTATAAGAAAGCGGGAAATATTATGAAATTGATATCAAAAAAAACACTATTGCTGTTTTTTCTTCCTGGCGCGATTTTCATGGGTGCCTTTTTGATTTATCCTATTTTTAAAATGGTATTTGACAGTTTCTTTAAGGTTGGAATTACAGGAGCCAGAACTTTTATTGGATTTGATAATTATATTAAAGCATTTACAGCTGGCGGTTTTTTGAAGCAGCTGAAAAATACATTGATTTATATTTTGATTGCGGTATCTGTGGAAACAGTTTTGGGATTTATTTTTGCATTATTATTTGAACTTGATTATAAGGGCAGTAAAATAGTACGTTCATTAATGATGACACCACTTATGATCGCACCGCTGGTTGCAGGTCTTATCTGGAAATTGATGATGAGTTCAAACTTTGGTATTGTCAATGAGTTTCTGACCAGAATAGGGATCTTATCCAGTCCAAGTGAAATTTTGTGGCTTGCAGATTCCCGATGGTCATTGATCGCCTGTTGTATTGCAGATATATGGCTGACTACACCGTTTATGATGCTGATGATTCTGGCTGGCCTTCAGGGATTGGATACCAGCGTGTCAGAAGCAGCAAGAATGGATGGAGCAAGTAAGCTGCAGGAAATTTTTTACATAAAAATACCGGGAATTAAACCGGTTCTGTTGACAGCATTGTCAGTGAGAATTATAGATGCGGCAAAGACTTTTGACATTATCTGGGCAATGACAGAAGGTGGACCTAACAGTTCATCGGAGACAATTAGTATTATTATTTATAAGACACTTGTAAAGTATAATAATACAGGATATGCCAGTGCAATGGCTGTTATCTTTATCATAGTTCTTGTAGTGTTTACATTAGTATTTATGCAGAGTTTATGGAATCCAAAGAAAAAGTAAAAGCTGTCAAAGAAAAACAGTAGTAAAAAGGATTCAATAAGGAGACCAAAATGAAGAAAGGTAATAGTATCAAACTAAAAATAGCAGTTATTATTTCTATAATTATTACAATATTCTGGCTGCTTCCATATATTTATGTAATTTGTTGTTCGTTTAAACCCGGATCAGAGGTAATTGCTGTTCCACCATCTTTTCTTCCAAAAAGCTTTTCGGTTGAAAATTTCACTCAATTATTTGTAAGAATGAACGCGGGTGGGTATCTGCTGAACAGTTTGATTACAGCAGTTTGCAGTACAATTATTGCAGTTATCTTGGGTTCACTGGCTGCATATGCTATTCAGAGATCTGGAGCGAAGCTGTCAGTAGGGCTGGTGGTATTGATTTTATGTCTGAAAATGATTCCTACATCCAGTATTGCAGTACCTATTTATGAGATTATTTGTAATATGGGATTGTATGATACCAGAATTGCATTGATTATTGTTTATGCGGCAGTAAACATGCCTTTTGTAATGTGGACAATGCTTAGTTTTTATGAGGGAGTACCGTCTACTTTGGATGAGGCTGCATATGTAGATGGCGCTTCCAGCCTTCAGACATTCAGAAAGGTTATTTTGCCGATTTGTAAGCCGGGACTTGCAACTGCCTTTATATTTACATTGTTCTTGGCATGGAATGATTTTCTTATTTCTCTGTTGCTGACCAGTATGAATGCTAAAACATTTACAGTAGGTCTTGCCGGTTTCCTGTCAGCGTATAATCTTGACCTTGGACCGATGTGTGCAGGAGCATTTTTATTTAGCTTCCCGGTAATGATTTTATCAATGTTTGCACAGAGATACATTGTTCAGGGAATGACAGCAGGAGCTGTAAAAGGATAATAAGAATGGAGAAAGCCAGTGAATAAAATATTAATGAGACAAAGAATAGAAAACGCGCAAAAAGAAATTGACAGTAAAAAGATGATTGTTCAAAATGGAAAAATGCGTCAGCATTATCATTTTATGCCCCAGAGCGGGTGGATGAATGATCCTAACGGACTGATCTTTTTTAACGGACAGTATCATGTGTTTTATCAGACTAATCCATATAATGGATTTTGGGATTGTATGCATTGGGGACATGCAGTCAGCAAAGATTTAGTTCATTGGGAATATTT
The DNA here is from genome assembly GCF_015668165.1 of Blautia sp. 1001283B150304_161114_C9. Taxonomy (NCBI): domain Bacteria; kingdom Bacillati; phylum Bacillota; class Clostridia; order Lachnospirales; family Lachnospiraceae; genus Blautia; species Blautia sp. 1001283B150304_161114_C9. Next base: position 162,657 of record NZ_JADPGO010000003.1, read on the forward strand.
GCCTCTGGCATTGGCACCCAGTGAAGAGTATGATGATTATCAAAAAGGTGGATGTTTTTCCGGCAGTGCAATCGAACACGAAGGTAAGTTATATGTATTTTATACGGCAACTGCAAATCATGGAAACGGAAGTGAGCAAAGCCAGTGTCTTGCTATAAGTGAAGATGGAATAAATTTTGAAAAGTATGACGGAAATCCTCTCTTTGATGCACCGGAAGGTATTCAGCCGGATTCATTCCGCGATCCAAAGGTATGGAAGCATGAAAATAAATATTATATGGTTGTAGGGGCCAGTCGTAATAACAGAGGATTAGCATTGATATATGAATCTGCAGATCTTTATCATTGGAATTTTTTAAACGTGCTGGCAGAAAGCCGTGGAGAATGGGGATTCATGTGGGAATGTCCGGATTTTTATCAGCTTGGCGATAAATATGTTCTCACTTTTTCGCCAATGGGCTCAGGAGATCATACATCAGTATACCTGACAGGAGATTTTGATTACAAAACAGGAAAATTTGACTGGCATATCAGTGGTGAAATGGATTGGGGATTTGATTTTTATGCGCCACAGTCCATGGTTGCTCCTGATGGAAGACGTCTGATTGTTGCCTGGGCGAATGAATGGGAATGGATGCCTCTCTTTAAGGACTGGGGACCTACTTATCAGGAGGGCTGGTGCGGATTTTTTAATGTGATTCGTGAAGTTCGGATGTGCAAGGATGGAACGCTGGCGTTTGTTCCTGTAGAGGAAATGGAAAAAATCCGTGAAAACAAATTTACGCAACGGGAAATACAGATTACAGAAACACCTCAGCAGTTAAAAGCAGGAGATGGAATCAGCTTTGAGATGAAATTTACATTGGATCTTGAAGAAACTGATGCAGACAGGGTAGAACTGAAGCTCAGATGCGGAAAAGAAAAAGAATCTCGTTGTATTTTTGATCTGAAAAATGGTGAATTGCTGGTAGACAGAAGCTGTGCAGATGGATGGAGTGTAGGAACATCCAGAAGTGTACTTAAGGTCAGCGAAAAAAGTCTGGATGTACATATCTTTTCAGATCAGAGTTCTCTGGAGATATTTACAGATCAATACAGAAATAATCATTCCAATAATATTTTTGCAGGAAATGATCAGGATGCAATAAGTATATCTGCGTTTGGTGGAAGAGCGGTAATCAGAGACTATGAAGCATATGGATTGCAGGAGTGTTTTAACTGAATCAAGTAGCGGAGCGGATTGCGAATATCCGCTTGACATGAACTGAAAGCAGGAGGAGTATTGAAATGAAACGTAATAATTATTATGATGTCACTGACTGGCCGGTAGGTAACCCATATACGGATATCGGAGAAGTGATCAACAGTATCATTGCAGACATCAAGAACAGACAGAAGGATACAAATGTAAATGATGGAGGAAAACCGGGAGCAGTAATTTATATTCCGTCTGGAGATTATCATTTAAAAACGCAGGTGAAAATTGACATCAGTTACTTGAAAATCCAAGGATCAGGACATGGATTTGTGTCTTCAAGTATCCGATATAATGTGCCAAAAGAACAGTGGAAGGATCTTCATGACATCTGGCCGGGCGGTAGCAGGATTCTGGTAGATTTGGAACCATTAAAGGGGGATGAAAGATCCGGTGCTGCTTTTCTGGTGGAACGAGAGGGAGATCCGAGAATCAGTTCCGTGGAGTTTGAAAATTTCTGTATTGATGGACTCCATTTTGTAGATGACGGAAATGGAGATCCAGAGAATACATATTTAAATGGAAAAACAGGAATTTATGTAGCCAGTGCACAGGATTCTTTCAGAATTACAGGCATGGGTATTATTTATCTGGAGCATGGAGTGACTCTTTACAATTCTGATGCATTATCTGTTCATGATAATTTTATAGCAGAATGTGGAAATTGTGTAGAACTTCGTGGAGCCGGACAGGCATCTAAAATAACAGATAATCTTATGGGGGCTGGTTATAGAGGTTATACAATTTTTGCCGAAAATTTTGGAGGACTTCTGATTACTTCCAATAACATTTTTCCAAGAGGAAAAAGTATAGTACATCTTAAGGGTGTTCTTAGATCATCAGTAACTGCAAACAGATTTCATTCTTTTTATCCGGGAATGCTGATAATGGAAAATTGTAGAGAAAATCTCATATCTTCCAATCATTTTCTCAGAGATCATGAACCATGGCCTCCGATGCTGGAATATGATAATGGATTAGAGGATGATTTTGGCCTGATTCATATTCAGGGAAGTAGCAATTCACTGATTGCTAATCACATTTCGGAGACGATTGAACAGCAATATCTGAAACCGGCAGGCGTAAAACCGATAATCATTCGTTTGGTTTCCGGAAGAGAAAATTACATTGCAAACAATCATATTGTGGTAACTACAAAAACTGATAAAAAAGAAAGTGAAGAAAATCAATCCTGCTTTGATGCGCAGGTTGGAGCATTGTTAAGTATGGATGAACTGGTTAAACTTCCGATTGAAGCAGTACATGTTGATGAGGCATCATTGGATAATATAATACTGGATACATGCAGAGAAAATGAAGCAGTTATGGATTTTGCAGAAAATGTGTTTCGGGGAATTCCTTGTCTTTCGCAGTCTGCGGAACTGTCTTGATTGCATTATTATAAATTGTAAAAAATTTCATGATTTTAAAAGAAAAAAGCACAGTAATCAAAGAGAACTGGGAAAATTTATAATACTCTCGTATAGTTATAACGAGGCTATGCACATCACACATGCATAGCCTTGATCCATTTTCAGCCAAAGTTCCGTTTGTATTTTTTACATACTGACGCATTGTCATACCTGTATATTTTTTAAATACTTTTTCAAGGTGGATTTGGGATGAAAAGCCAAGATAAGTTGCAATTTCAATATAGGAATATGGAGAATAGGAAAGGAGATTTCTGGCAAGCTTTACCTTTTCTTTTAAAATAAAATCTGTCAGTGTAATGTTTTATATTTTTTAAACAGTTCAGACAGATAGTTCGCATTCAGATGCAGATATTCTGCAATATCCCTAATACAGATTTTTTCATGTAAATGTTTAAAAATATAATCCTTACATTGCTCTATCCAGATGTTTTTTCTTAATGTATTCTCAGAATCCTGTTTTGCTGTCGAATCTCATCTACTGCTTTCACATATTCCATCTGAAATTGACGGGTTGTATTTAATATGATAACAGGATCTGTCTCAGGGTAAACACAGAGGCGAATAATAGTAGCAGGATAACAGATAAATTGCATCATTTCTATAGTGATTCTCTCAAATGTATTATTTATGAGGACTACTATAAATAAACATAAGTTAACAGTAAAAAGGATGTCGGATTTGCTCCCGGCATCCTTTTTATATGGGATCATACAGGATAAAATAGTATAAAAAAATGTCAAAATATTTTATTGAAACTCCTCGTGATTTTGCTATGATATAGTAAGATTATGTCGGCAGAAGGTCAGTACTATAGATATATAGTGAATCGGAGACAAAATTCAGAAAGGGGATTTTTACATATGTACACAGGAAACTATGAATGTCTGGAATTATTTGTAAAACCAGAAGCCGGAAAAAAAGGCAGTGTGAGCCTGAAGAAGGTAAAAGAAAACAAAACAGAAATAAAAGAACTGCAGCATATCTATGGGAACTGGATCAAGTTCCGAGCCGGGAGCTTATGGAAGCATGACTTTGCCAAGAGAACTCCATGTGAAGAATGAAAATGAGGGATAAATAGAAATGACTACATCTATGATAAAGGGCAATCCGCTGAAACTGATGTTACAGTTCGCGTTTCCTTTATTATTAGGAAACTTGCTGCAACAGACTTATAATATTATTGATGCTGCGATCGTAGGCCAGATTCTTGGCGCAAAAGCACTGGCAAGTGTAGGAGCCAGCAGCAGTATTCAGTTTCTGGTATTGGGATTCTGCATGGGAAGCTGTACTGGCTTTGGTGTTCCTGTAGCTAAATATTTCGGTGCAGAGAAAATAGAAAAAATGCGGGATTATATTTTTAATGGAGCTGTGTTATGTGCAGGAATCGCAGTGATCTTGACATCATTATGCAGTGTTTTATGTCCTCAGATATTACATATTTTATCAGTACCGGAGGACATTTATGACAATGCATATAGTTATCTGCTAATCATTTTCCTGGGGATTCCCTTTACGATTTTATATAACTATCTGTCCAGTATTTTGAGGTCAGTGGGAGACAGCAGGACACCGTTTATATTTCTGGCGTTATCTGCTGTTCTGAACATTTTTCTGGATTTATTCTGTATCGTAGTGCTGAAACTTGGATGTGCCGGAGCTGCCATTGCAACCATTTCCGCACAGGCAATCAGTGGAATCTTGTGCCTTATTTTTATTATCCGCAAAATGAAACTTCTGTGGCTCAAGAAAGAAAACAGGACAATAAAAGGGGATGCAGTAAAGGAACTTCTGGCAATGGGAATGCCTACGGGACTTCAGTTCTCCATCACAGCTATCGGAAGTATGGTTATGCAGTCTGCGAACAACGGGCTTGGAAGTACATATGTATCAGCTTTTACTGCAGCAATGAAGATCAAGCAGTTTACCATGTGTCCATTTGATGCTATCGCAACCTCTGCTTCTGTATTCTGCAGCCAAAATCTTGGAGCAGGACAGTCTGATAGGATTAAGAAAGGATTGCGTTGTGGTATTACAGTGGGAGTAGGATATGGTATTGCGGCAGGAATTTTACTGATTTTTGCAGGGCGTACACTTTCTATGCTGTTTGTTGGAAAGAGTGCGGTGGCAGTTCTGGATGCCTCTGCCAAATACCTCAGATGTATGGGATTTTTCTACTGGAGTCTTGGTATTCTCAATGTCGCCCGTATGGTAACTCAGGGACTTGGATATTCAGGCAGAGCCGTTTTCTCCGGCGTAACAGAAATGATCGCCAGAACAGTTGTCTGTCTTGGATTTGTAGGAACTTTTGGCTTCACAGCCATCTGCTTTGCAGACCAGACTGCCTGGATCACAGCAACCTGCTATATTTTTCCGACATGCCTGTGGTGCATCCGAAAGTCTACAAGAATGCTTGCATCTAATAAAAGTATGACAAAATAAGAAAACAGCTATGCAAGAGCAGCAGATAAAAATATTTGTACTCTTCATAGCTGTTTTTATGTATGGTTTATATATGGTAAAGCTATTGACTATATGGATATCAGGTTAAAAGAGCTTCTGCTCAGATGCTTTTTTATCCGTAAATGGTCCTGCGACAGTTTTGACATCTCTGTGATTTCCAAAGAAATCCTGATTAAAGATAATCGGGCTTCCGTCAGGATTTTCGTATTTCTGCTCCGGTTCGAATGCCATACCAAGTGTTTCAGTTGAGATGATACCGTCGTTTTCTTCTTTGATGATATCATACAGGTTGGTCTTCAGATACCAGCCATCTTCTTTCTCTTCAACAGAGATATCTACAGTGTGTTCTGTATCTGTGACTGCATCTGTTTCTTTTTCCCATGCACGTGCTCCATTGAAATAGAGATTGCCGGATGCCCATACAGGAAGATGATCATAATAGCAGTTGCCTGTTGTCTCAGAACCCATTCCGCAGTAACCTTCGAACTGTCTGTTCCATTCATCAAAGGTTGGATATCCGTTAAATTTGAAAGTTCCTGTGATCACATTGCAGTCATCCCACATATTTCCATTGTTACCCATAAGATCAGCCAGATCCTGCATACAAGGACGGATCGGTTTCTGAACGAAGATGTTGTTGTAGAATCTGTCATCTCCATGAAGGATGGTCATAAATCCTGCAACCTGAGTTCCGTGTTTGGTGTGATATGGAGTATATCTCGGAGATGGAATATCAGGTGCACCGTTGTCTGTACCGATACCAACAGAAACGAAGCCGCCGCAGATCAGGTTATGTACAAGGGCAACACCCTGGGTTGCAATTTTCAGTGCACGGTCAGACAGCAGGATATTGTGGTCGATTAATGTCGGACCATGGGAAACCTCAACGAAGATATCTTCTCCTACGCTTGTGACAGCGTCATCCCCTGCCTCGAAGTCATTAGGAAGAGCATTGTCATGGAAGAGATTTCCTGTAACGCGGGTTCCCTGTGCCTGCCAGTCAAGCCACAGACCACGGGTGCAGTTGTGGATATGGTTGCGGCGGAAAATAACATCGATAGCAGCATGCATTTTGATACCGCCGATCTCTGCTCCTGCCAGATTCTGCTTGTTGTTAATGTGATGAATATGGTTGTCTTCAATAACAGAGAATACGCCTCCAAGATGTCCTACAATACCTGTCTGACCGCAGTCATGGATCTCACATCTGCGCACAATATGGGAACCGATGTGTTCTTTATCCCATCCTTCATAGGAAGCCTGGCAGATGCAGTCGCGTTCTGTCTGAGTTCCGTCTTTGTATTTCCACTTTAACCATTTGTTATCATTTTCAGGCTGCAGATATTTACCAAGAGAAATACCGCTGCATTTGGATTCATAGATTTCACAGTCTTCGATGATCCATCCTTTGGACCAGTGAGGACCGACCATTCCCTCCTGATAAGCAGTAGGGGGAGCCCACTGAGTAGCAGCCTGACTGATACGGAAACCGGAGAGAGTGATATATCCGATTCCTTCACTTCCCGGATAGAAGCAGTTTCTTCTTACACTGATCTCAACATTTTCTTTATTAGGATCTTTTTCTTGGAAGTTTGCATAAATAATTGTCTGATTATTGGCTTCATCCTGTTCCGCGTACCATGTATATACAGAGAAATCAGGATCCCATGAGATAGTACTTTTCTGTGGATTTTTAACTTTATCCAGAGTGGTTACCTCATACATGGATTTCTCATTCAGATATACATCTCCTGTATGAGCAATAAATGTAGCGATAAACCAATCTCCGGATACCAGGGTAGTAAATGGGTTATAGTCACCGAAGATTCCGTTCGGAATGACTGCTTTCCATACAGTGCCTTCTACATTTTCCCAGTCTTTGACAGATTCACTTCCTGTAATGTGCGCCTGTCCTTTTATTGCAGAACGGTAGGTGATACGCTTGTCTGCCGTTCCAGCATGAATCGGATTAACAGCTTCACGGTATAATCCCGGTGCAACGATGACTTCATCTCCCGGAAGTGCCTTTGCAGCGGCCTCCTGAATAGTTTTGAATGGATTTTCTTTTGTTCCGTTTCCGGTCTGGATCACGGATGCATCAACGTAAATAATCATTATAAAAACCTCCCGGCCTTCTGGCCTGAATCCTTCTGTTTGCGGGCGAAATGCCCATAAGATATGTAATCTAGAGCGTGTCTGAAAAATGCTTTACGCAAGATGTGCGTCACAATTTGTGGGAGATTTTGTTCGGATGAGGGCGTCGTAGTGGACTACGACAACCGAATTCGGACAAAATATACCGCAAAGTGGGGCGTGCAGATTGCGGGAATGATTTTTCAGATACACTCTAGTGTAGCATGTAGATATGCAGCGAAGCAATGGAATCCTGTGTCGTTTTGTATGAATTTTGTGATGATTCATTACTGTTCACTGAAAACGTCGGATTCGAAAATAAGAGAACGAAAGAATTTCTGGCAAAAATCATGTAAATAGAATAAATCTTGATACTTAAAACTTAAAATAGTGAGTAAATACCGGGCTTTATTTACCAGTAACTTTTGCCTGCATATTACATAGATTTTGATGTAAATACTCTGCAGATGATATATTATAAAAAATACAAATATTTTCAGAAAGTGCAGGCTATCATGAATAAAAAGAAATCAAAGAATAAAAAACAGGATAAGCAGAGTGAGAAGCCGGTTCCGAGGAAAAAGGAAGAGGAGCAGACAGAAGGAACTGGTAGAAATTCAGCTTAGAACCCTTGCTATGGATTACTGGTCTGTACTGGAATATCATAATATATACTGCCTGGATTTCAAAAACAAAAATCCAGGCAGTTATTTTAATACCAGCGTGTCATTGGCAGATCATTATTGATTCCTTTAGTCATCAGAATCTGGTGCAGATCAATAATTCCGTTATGGAAGGTTGCAGCACATGCTGACAGGTAAAGTTCCCACATACGCAGGAAGGATTCATCAAACATGGTCTTTTCCTTTTCTATATTCTCACGGAAATTCTTTTCCCAGTGGAGCAGAGTTTTATTGTAATGCAGACGCAGATTTTCAATGTCCAGAGTGTGGAAATTGTCCTCTGCCATATGATTCAGGATTTCTCTCAGACTGGGAACGGTTCCGCCTGGAAAGATATATTTCTTGATCCATGGATCACCCGGATGTTCTTTCAGTGCACTGATAAAATGAAGCAGGAATAATCCGCCCGGTTTCAGAACTTTCTCTACACAGTCAAGGAAGAGCTGATAATTGTCACGGCCAACATGTTCCAGCATTCCCACACTGACTACCCGGTCAAACTGATAGTTATGTTTCGGCAGATCACGGTAATCCATCAGTTCCACTGTAAGATAATCTTCCAGGCCCTGATCTTTGATGCGCTTTTGGAATTCTGTATATTGTTCGTGGCTTAAAGTGATTCCTGTACCATGTACTTTGTATTTTTTGGCAGCCTCAATCAGCAGAAAACCCCATCCGCAGCCGATATCAAGAAGACTCATACCTTCTTCCAGGTGTAATTTTTTCAGAATATAATCTACTTTATTCACCTGTGCCTGATATAAAGAGTCATCGTCATGAATGAAGTAGCCACAGGAATAACTCATGGTTTCGTCCAGCCATAATTTATAAAAATCATTTCCGATATCATAGTGGCTGGTGACTTCCTTTTCTTGATTTTTTTTGGATGTAGAACTGAACATAATCTTTTTCAGAGCAGATTCATTGGTAGAAAATTTGCTCATCTGTCCCAGAAAATGATCCAGTGCCTCGTAAAGATTTCCTTCAATATCCAGATCTCCCCGCATATAAGCCTCGCCTAATGCCAGGGAAGTGCTTTTGAGCAGCTCGGCCAGAGGAATTGTTTTCTTAAAATTTACTGTAAATGTGGGTTCTCCCTCTCCGATCGGATATTCGGAATTCTTGAACTTTACAAGAAATGGATAGTCCGTAAAGCGTTCAAGGAATTGCACCATTGCTTTTTCTTCAGCCTTTTCTCCTAATGTCTCAAACATAATAGTTTACCTCCTTTAACACAAAACTATGATACACCTTTGGGGGCGCTTAGCGTCAAGGGGAGAATTAAACAAAGATATCTGGAAAATTGGTCAGACTTGTAGCAGAATAATGGAAATAGAAGAAGAAACAAAAAGTTCACAAAAAACATCTTGACCATTAAAGAAACACAAGTTATAATCCCCTATATAAAAATTTTCGTGCAAAGAGCAGACAATGGGGTCTGAGAAAGAATCCCATTGACTGCTCTTTTTTGCGTACTACGAAGATTTTTGTTACTGTTCACACACCACTATCCCGCGAGGTGTTTTGGCTACGTTACTGAGAACGGAGTGAACAGTAACAGATTTTTGCATATTATAATCCGCACAATTCGAGAGGAGGAATATCATGAGGCTGAATCCCAAAGAACAGGAAAAATTAATGCTTCATATGGCAGGAAATCTTGCAAAAGAGAGAAAGGAAAGAGGTCTGAAACTGAATTACGTGGAGGCACTTGCGTATATCAGTTCTGAACTCCTGGAGCTTGCAAGAGATGGTAAAACAGTAGTAGAGCTGATGCAGCTTGGAACCAAGATTCTTACAAAGGATGACGTAATGGACGGTGTTGCTGATATGATCGGTGAAGTTCAGGTAGAGGCAACATTCCCGGATGGAACCAAGCTTGTAACAGTACATAATCCAATTCAGTAAGGAGGAGAATGAGCATGAAGATCGGTGAAATTATGGCCGCAGATCGTGAGATCACACTTAATGAAGGCAAGAAAACAGTGACAGTAACAGTGGCAAACAAAGGCGACAGACCGGTTCAGGTCGGTTCTCATTTTCACTTCTTTGAAGTAAATAAATGCCTTTCTTTTGACAGGGAAAAAGCCTATGGATATCATCTGGACATTCCTTCAGGAACATCTGTAAGATTTGAGCCGGGTGAAGAAAAAGAGGTTCAGCTTACAGAAATGGGTGGCAGACAGAGAGTATTCGGACTGAATGACCTTACTCGCGCACAGGCAACTGACGATACAAAAGCAGCATCCATGGAAACTGCGAAATTAAAAGGATTTCTGTAAGGAGGGACAACAATGAGTACAAAAATTTCCGGAAGCAAATATGCGGCAATGTATGGCCCGACTACAGGAGATAAGGTACGTCTGGCAGATACAAGCCTTGTGATTGAAGTAGAAAAAGATTATACAACTTATGGAGACGAAGTAAAGTTCGGCGGCGGCAAGACAATCCGTGACGGTATGGGACAATCTGTAAAAACCTGCAGTAAAGACGGAGATCTGGATCTGGTAATTACAAATGCATTAATCGTAGACTCTACAGGAATCGTAAAAGCAGATATCGGTATCAAAGACGGCAAGATCGCAGGAATCGGTAAAGCCGGAAACCCGGACATCATGGATGGTGTTACACCTGGAATGACAGTCGGCGCATCTACAGAAGCACTTGCAGGAGAAGGAATGATTGTAACTGCAGGTGGAATTGATACCCATATCCATTTCATCAGCCCACAGCAGATCGATTGTGCATTATACAGTGGTGTAACTACTATGATCGGAGGTGGTACAGGCCCTGCAGACGGTACAAACGCAACTACCTGTACACCAGGACCATGGAATTTGAGAATGATGTTAAAGGCAGCCGAGGAATATCCGATGAACTTAGGCTTCCTTGGAAAAGGTAACTGCTCAGACGAAGCTCCTCTCATTGAGCAGGTAAAAGCCGGAGCTATGGGACTGAAGATCCACGAAGACTGGGGTGCAACACCTGCAGTTATCAATCACTGTCTGAATGTGGCAGATGAATATGATGTACAGGTTGCCATCCATACAGATACATTAAATGAAGGTGGATGCGTGGAAGATACACTTGCAGCCATCGGCGGCAGAACTATCCATACTTATCATACAGAGGGTGCAGGCGGTGGACATGCACCGGATATCATCCGCGCAGCAGCAGCTCCGAACGTACTGCCATCCTCCACAAACCCTACAATGCCATATACAGTAAACACTCTGGATGAGCATCTGGATATGCTGATGGTCTGCCATCACCTTGACAAGAGAATTCCGGAAGATGTTGCATTTGCAGATTCCCGAATCCGTCCGGAGACAATCGCAGCAGAGGATGTTCTTCATGATATGGGTATCTTCAGTATGATGAGCTCTGACTCTCAGGCTATGGGACGTGTAGGTGAGGTTATCACACGTACCTGGCAGACAGCAAGTAAGATGAAAGATGAGAGAGGTGCACTTCCGGAAGATGCAGGACATGACAATGACAACTTCCGTGTAAAACGTTATATCTCCAAATATACCATCAACCCGGCGATCACACACGGTATTTCCCAGTATGTGGGCTCTGTGGAAGAAGGTAAATTCGCAGACCTCGTTCTCTGGAATCCTGTATTTTTTGGTGCAAAACCGGATATTATCATCAAAGGCGGTATGATCATTGCATCTAAGATGGGCGATGCAAATGCATCCATTCCGACTACACAGCCGGTTCTCTATCAGCCAATGTTTGCAGCTCATGGAAAAGCTAAGAACGAAGCCTGCCTGACCTTTGTATCCCAGGCTGCCATGGATGAGAATGTAAAAGAGAAATACGGTCTTGAGAAAACTGTAGTACCTGTAAAGGGATGCAGAAATATCAGCAAAAAAGATATGGTATTTAACGACAGAACACCGGAACTGACCGTGGATCCGGAGACATATAAGGTTACTGTTGACGGCGAAGAAATCACTTCCAAACCGGCAGAGAAACTTCCGCTGACACAGCTTTACAGTCTGTTCTAAACAACTTTAAACCATTACATTCTGGTTATCTGATCATAAAAATGATATTCGCAGGACTGTTATTTATGGAGTTTTGTGAGAACTTTTATAAGAACTTACCAAACAATATAATGACAGTCCTGTCAGATTTAACAGAAAAATATACTGAAGAAGCAGGAGAGGAGAGAATATTATGTTAGGAGTTTGTCTTTTATTCGTAGGAATCGTGCTGATCAACAACGGTATGTGTTCTTTATACAATGTAGACGGAAAATCAACCGCCATTATGAACATCTTTACAGGTGGTCTTTCTTTATTTATTAACTTTGTCAATCTGGTGCAGGGCAATTATTATGCAGCAGGAACAGGACTGCTGTTCTGCTTTACCTATCTTTTCGTAGCCCTGAGTAAATTCCTGAAAGCAAGCCCGATCCCATTTGCATGGTTTTCTACTTTTGTAGCCATCAATGCGGTGATCTTCGGTACAATCGAGGGATTTACAGGAAGCACTGCACTGGGAATCACACCGGATCTGCGCTGGGCAGCAATCTGGTATCTGTGGGCAATTCTCTGGGGAACTGCTTTCGTAGAAGATATCTGCGGAAAAAAACTGGGAAAATTCGTTCCATATCTTCAGGTATTTGAAGGAATCGTAACTGCATGGGTTCCTGGAGTTATGATGTTGCTTCAGATTTGGTAAGATTCAGGAGGTCGAAAATAATGCTGTGTGAACAGGTTTTGGGAAAGCTTCATGATTTTGATACTACAGGAAAAACAATAGAATATGTAGATATTGAATGGCACGAAGCATTTAAGAAAATACATAAAAAAATAACAGACAAAGGAACAGAAGTGGGAATCCGCATGGACGATTCCATTCTCGCCAGAGGTCTGTATCAGGATGATGTGATCTACGCAGATAATGAGAAGATTGTAGTGGTAAATACACCGCCATGCGAAGTTATCCGTGTTTCTCTGACTCCCGGACATGAGAAAATGTCTGCAAAGGTCTGCTATGAAATCGGAAACAGACACGCACCGCTTTTCTGGGGAGAGAATGATACGTTTATCACGATCTATAACGAGCCAATGCTTGTTATGCTTCAGAAAATCCATGGAGTTCAGGCGGAGAAAGAAGTGCTGAAGCTGGACTTTGACAAGAGAATTTCTGCAAGTATTCATAATCATCATCATTAAATATGACTATAAGGAATGTTATGAGCAAGTAGCGAAGCGGATTGCGAATATCCGCTTGACTCCAATCAATGTTAATTATGGAGGTTCTTCATGTCAAAAAAAAAGTTCTATCTTCTACAGGTAAATGATGCGCTGTTCCCTATCGGAGGATATTCCCACTCCCAGGGACTTGAGACTTATATTCAGCGTGGAATCGTCCACAATGCAGACACAGCCAGAGAGTACATCACTCACAAAATCAAATGGAATCTTGCATATACAGAACTTCTGGCAGCCAGACTTGCATACGAAGCTGCAGAGAAAAAAGACCTGCAGGAACTTCTGTACCTGGAAGAACTTCTGGAAGCATCCAGAATTCCTATGGAACAGAGAGAAGCTGCCAGAAAAATGGGTTCCCGTTTCGCAAAGACCATTGAAAAGCTGGGGCTTTCTATCAGTGAAACCGGGATTTTCAGAGAATATCTGGATGCAAGAAAGGGAAAAGCAGTGAACCATTGCTGTATTTACGGAGTTTTTTGTGCGGAAATGCAGATTCCTCTGGAAGAAGCGCTGACGCATTATCTATACGCACAGACATCTGCAATCGTTACCAACTGCGTAAAAACAATTCCGCTCAGCCAGACATCCGGGCAGCAGCTTCTGAGCGGATGCTATGGAGAATTTGATGAGATATTAAAGGATATCATGAACAGAAGTGAAGAGGACTTATGTCTCTCTGCACCCGGATTTGATATCAGAGGAATCCAGCATGAGAAGCTGTATTCCAGACTATATATGTCATAGTTTGACTTTGGTAGAATGTTTTTCAGGTTCAGGCGTGGATAGAAACAGAATCATGTGTATAACATCAAATCTTCAAAAATAATATGTGGAAAATCAGTAAACAGATTATAAGAAGCTATCAACAAGTAAAGTAGAAAAGAGGAAATCGGTTATGTCATATGTAAAAATCGGAGTTGCCGGACCGGTAGGTTCCGGAAAAACAGCACTTATTGAAGCACTGTCAAGAAAGATGGCAAAGGATTACAGTATTGGTGTCATCACAAATGATATCTACACAAAAGAAGATGCCCAGTTCCTTGCAAAGAACAGCGTTCTTCCTGTAGAAAGAATTATTGGTGTAGAGACAGGCGGATGCCCTCACACAGCCATCCGTGAAGATGCTTCCATGAATCTGGAAGCAGTAGATGAGATGATGGAACGCTTCCCTGATATTGAACTTCTTTTCATTGAAAGCGGCGGAGATAACCTGTCTGCAACATTCAGTCCGGAGCTGGTAGATGCAACCATCTTCGTTATTGATGTAGCAGAAGGAGATAAGATTCCGCGTAAAGGCGGTCCTGGAATCACGCGTTCTGATCTTCTTGTAATTAATAAGATAGACCTGGCTCCATATGTAGGTGCAAGTTTGGAAGTAATGGAAAGAGACTCCCAAAAAATGCGTGGTGACAGACCATTCCAGTTTACAAATATCCGCGGAGATGAGAATGTAGATAAAGTAGTAGAGTGGATCAAGAAAAACGTACTCCTGGAAGGAATGTAAAGGAAAATGCCTATGGATAACAAATTCGGAAAAATATCCCGCATCAGCGCCTGCGCAGCCTTAAAAGACGGAAGGACTATTCTGGAAGATCTGTCTTTTACAGCACCATACAAGATCATGATGCCTTTCGAAAAAGAAAACGGTGGGATCCAGATCATGCCGCTCTGTGCTTCCGCAGGAATTATGGCAGGCGATTCCCAGGAATTTTCCTATCATGTAAAGGAAGGCGCAGATCTGGAAGTCCTGTCCCAGTCCTTTGAGAAAATCCACAAAATGGACGAAGGCTCAGCCACCCGAACCATCGAAGTACAGGTAGACAAAAACGCCACATTATACTATTATCCCCAGCCGGTTATTCCTTTTGCACAGTCAGCCTTTGACAGCAAGATGACCATCCATCTGGGAGACGAAACCTCCCGTTTATTCCTGCTGGAGATCATCTCCTGTGGTCGAAACGCTCATGACGAACGTTTTCAGTACCGCAGATTCTCCTCAAAAGTCCTGCTGTACAGAGGGAACAAACTCATCTATCGCGACAACACCCGCTACGAACCGGACAAAATGCCCATGGAAGGAATCGGAATGTACGAGGGTTACACACATATGGCAAACCTGTTTCTTTCTAAGATCTGCAGCAGAGATGGTGAAAATTGCAGTCAGGAATCCGGAAGTGTAAAACCGGCAGATTCAACAATCAATCTGGAACTTCAGGAAAAAATCTGGCAGATCCTTGACGAAGATTCAGAAATAGATGGCGGAGTTACCCGTCTCACAACCGGAGATCTGGCGTTGAGAATCTTTGGTCACCGTGCCCAGAAACTGCAGCAGGTAGCGGAAAAAATCAAAAAAATATACGAAAATGAACGGACATAAAAGTGGCGGGGTTTCCCGTCACTTTGTTATGTTGCTTGGAGCGAAGTGAACAGGAAGAAAAATATTATGAAATTGTTACTGTTCAGAGGTTAGCTGGACATGAGAAAACCGATGGTGTAGACTAATAACAGTCAAAGCCATCGGTTTTCTT
>NZ_JADPGO010000040.1:0-24922 GCF_015668165.1 Blautia sp. 1001283B150304_161114_C9
AAAGTCAAGGCTTTTGTAATCTTTTTGTTAGACCCTTAAGACTAACTAAGGGTATAGATTATCTAAATACCATTGGTTCACTCCGTTCACAGTAACGTAGCCAAAATTCCAGATTGCCTGCGGCAATGGAATTTTGGCTTGTATGTCTCGGGATTTTGGCATATTCATGCCAAAACACCTCGCGGGATAGTGGTGTGTGAACAGTAACCGATAATCTCCATATTATAAAAAATATAATTAATTCTACATTTTATGTTGAAAAAGAACATATACTGGAGTATAATAAAAATCAGTTAAAAACAGTGAATATCCTGAAATGTACGAGGCCCCTTCTTTTTTTGAACCTACATCGACTTTAACGGGAATCCAACATCGCAGGCCGGATGTCAGGCCGTCATTATGCAGCGGAAGACAGAAGGTCTGTTGAGGATACCCACCTAGCTGCGGCTAGGCGTCAATGGGAAGGGAACGGCATTTCGGGAACTGTAAAAATGAGCCGTAGAGAGGCTCTTTTTTATTATCTTTTGGATTTAATATTATTTTATGATACGGGAGGTTGGAAACAATGAGTGTTTCTGAAAGAAAGTTCGGTGTATTACAGACTGGGGAAACAGTAAAAATTTTTCATCTGGAAAACAAATCCGGGGCATATGCGGAAGTGACAGATTTTGGAGCAATCCTGGTTAAGGTCTGCGTACCTGATAAAGATGGTACTTTAACAGACGTAGTACTTGGATATGATGATCTGGCATCTTATGAAGTAAATGGATGCTTTTTCGGTTCAACCATCGGCAGAAACGGAAACCGCATCGGCGGTGCGAAATTCTCTGTCAATGGCAAAGAAGTAGTTCTTGCTCAGAATGAGAATGACAATAATCTTCACAGCGGTCCTGACGGATTTGAAAAAAAGCTCTGGAAAGTGGCTGAGATTGCCTATGATAAAAACAGTGTCATATTTAACCGTATAAGTCCGGATGGCGAGAATGGTTTCCCGGGAGAATTTGATGTGTCTGTAAAATATGAGTTTACGGAAGACAATGAACTGAGGATCCATTATCAGGGAATCTGCGATGAGCCGACAGTTGCCAATATGACAAATCATTCTTATTTCAATCTGAATGGTGAGGGAAGCGGAACCGCCATGGATCAGTATCTTACAATCCATGCAAAATATTATACACCTGTAGCCGACAGTCATTCCATTCCTACAGGAGTGTATGAGGAAGTTGCAGGGACTCCCATGGATTTCAGAACTGCCAAACAGATCGGGCAGGATATTGAAGCAGAATTTGACCAGTTGAAATTCACAGGCGGATATGACCACAATTATGTGACAGACAACTATGCAAAAGGAAACAGAAGACTGATCGCAACCGCATACAGTGATAAAACTGGAATTGCCATGGATGTCACTTCCGACTGTCCATGTGTACAGTTTTACGCAGCAAATTTTGTCGAAAATGAACATGGTAAAAATGGTCATACTTACAATAAGCGGGATGCTTTCTGTCTGGAAACGCAGGTTGAACCGAATGCGGTCAATGTTGAAGATTTCCACTCCCCGATTCTTAATGCAGGTGAACAGTATGATTCTGTGACTGCTTATCATTTCTACATCAAAAAGTAAAAATCTGACCATAAAACTAATTACATATTGATCCGGTTTTTTTCATATCTACAGCGTTCCAGCATGAAAAGAACCGGATTTTATTATCCATAATTCATGTTTGTCATAACGGCAGTTTCATGGTATGATAGTAAACAGAGATATTCGAAACAGTTATCTTTATAATTACAGCAATCACCATAAATGCATTATCTGAAATGACTGCTGTAAAATAACAGAATGGAGACATATATGAAAAAGAAAAATAAAACCCGGTCTGTTACAGGGCTTTTATTCGGGTTTATGGAACGTGTATCCGGAGATCACGTAGGAGCTTATGCGACACAGGCAGCGTATTTTCTGATCATGTCTTTTATTCCCTGTATTCTGTTTCTGACTACACTGGTACGGTATACACCTCTGACCTATAATGTAGTCAGAGATGCGATCGTTGCTTTTATTCCGGAGAATCTGCAGAGTTTTGTTCTGGGGATCGTGGTAGATGTATACAAAAGAAGTACCGCAATTGTCCCTTTGTCAGCAATTGTGGCACTGTGGTCTGCCGGAAAAGGAATGCAGTCTATCATCAATGGATTAAATACCATTTATCACGTAAAAGAAACCCGTAACTGGCTGTTAACCAGAATTTATGCAGTATTCTATACTTTATCACTGGTGATTGCGGTAATCGTGTCTCTGCTTATGCTTGTACTCGGAAACGAAATACAGAAAGTTGTATCAAAATATATTCCTTTTCTTGGAAAAGTTCTGGGAAAAATACTGGGGGCAAGAGCACTGTTGGTATTTGGTGTGTTGTTTCTGGTTTTTCTTATGTTGTATAAGGTTCTTCCGAACAGAAAAGCCACATTCAAAAGCCAGATTCCCGGAGCCTTGATCATAGCAGTTGCATGGTCGATATTTTCATACGGATTCTCTTTTTATTTTGAGATTTTTCCGGGGTTCAGTAATATGTACGGAAACCTTGCGACGATCATCATGGTCATGGTATGGTTGTATATCTGTATGAATCTTCTGTTATACGGTGCAGAGATCAATGCTTATTTTGAAAAAGAATTCCGGATTGCACATAAATCGGTACAGGAACTGCTGGCACATGAAAAAGAAAAAAAGCAGCAGGAAAATGAATGAATTTTGGCTACGTTGTGAACATGACAGTCAGGGGGCTTTTTATTGTAAAGCCTTTCTGAGTGTGCTATAATAAACCATAATTTTGGAGAAACAAAAAGGAATCAGTTCTATGATCGTTGTATATTTGATATTTTTGGCTGTCATTCAGGCTGTGACGGAATTTCTTCCTGTCAGTAGCCTGGGACATTTATGCATATTGGAACAATATATGGGAATCGGCCACGAAACCGGATTGCTGTCAGAAACGATGCTCCATCTTGGAAGTGCGGCAGCAATTATATTTTTGTTCCGCAAAGATTTAAAAAAAATCGGACTGGGACTTCTGGGGATGTTTATGGATATGATCGGTAATCTGAATCTATATATCCATAACAAGAAGACAGGGGAAAGTTTGGGCTATGCCAAAATAGTCACCGGAACATATCGGAAAACAGGTGCACTTCTTGTGATTTCCATGATCCCAACAGCACTTCTGGGACTTACAGGAAAACGGCTGGCTCTTCTGGCCGCAGACTCTCAGATTGTTCCGGGAATCGGATTTTTACTTACAGGCGTATTTCTTCTGGTAACAGATCTGAATAAATCCGGTGGAAAAAAGGGACCGAGAGAGGCTTCTTATGACAGCGCCATGTGGATTGGAATTTGTCAGGGGCTTGCTGTCTTTCCGGGGATTTCCAGAATGGGATTTACATTATGTGCTGCACTGTTATGCGGATATAACCGCAAATTTGCGGTTCGTTTTTCTGTTTTTATGAGTCTGCCTGCTATCATAGGTGCATTTTTTACGGAAATCGGAAATTTTGGTGCTTCTGAAATGACGGTAGGACTTGGGTTTACCTATGTATTTGCAATGATCATTGCCGGTTTTGCGGGATGTCTTGTTATCCGAAATACAATAGCCATGACTCAGAATATAAAATTACGCTATTTTGCATATTATTCATTTATAGTCGGTATTATTACACTGGCATTAAATTTTGCCCTGTAAAGGGAAGATATTTACGAGAAGATCAAGGAGGGGAGCCTTAGAATGGCAGCATCAAAGAGTAAGAATACCGGGCATTCGGGAAGAAATACAAAAAAGAAGACAGCAATGGAACAGGAAGTCGGCAGATTTCAGACAGAAATCATATTATTTGTGATTTTGGCCGCATGTGTAATCCTGATGGCAAGCAATTTTGGAGCAGGTGGTTTTGTGGGAGATGCGATCAGTAATTTCTGTTTCGGACTGATGGGACTGATGGCATATCTGTTTCCAATCGTATTTTTCCTTGAATCAGCATTTATTCTGATCAATAAAACAAACCGGCTGGCATATAAGAAACTTGCAGCGGCGTTTGTGATGTTTCTGTTTCTGTGTGGGGCAGCACAGTTTCTCACAGACGGATATATGCAGAGTACAACTTTGTTGGATTATTATGCTTTAAGCGCAGATTATAAAACAGGCGGTGGTCTGATCGGAGGAGCGATCTGTATTTCTGTCACATCTGCTTTTGGAACTATCGGCGGATATGTGATCATTATACTGGCATTTGTTGTATGTATGATCATTATCACACAGCGCTCTCTGCTCGATTTTGTAACGCGGCTGGTTATAAAGGTGTGTGATTTTGTAAAAGACAGACATATGCGCTATATGCAGGGGCAGCCTGAACGTGAGCGATATAGAGAAGAACGTGCCAGAGAACGTCAGCTTATAAGAGAACAGCGGCGTGAAGAAAGAGTCCGCAGACTGGAGGAAGAAATTGGCGATGATGAATTTTCAGATGATGACTTTCTCATGGATCCTTCGGAAGCAAAAAAAATGAAAAAAGGCGGCTTTCTGGAAGGAACCAAGCTGACAGGCTATTCTGAACAGAAGCCAAAGAAAAAGGGGAAACTTCTGAAAAAAGCAGCAGATACAGATAAATCAGCAGCAGAAACAGCCGAAGCTGCGGAGGATACCGAGAACACAGGGATTAAATCCTCTGATGATGCGGATAATAAACCATACATCGATGCTCCGATGAATTTTGAGATTCACAGAGCGGATACATCCCCGGATACATACGAGGAAGATAATGAATCACAACAGCAGGAAGACCTTCCATTTGAAGATGCTGTCACTGACCGGAAGAAATCTGTGGTTTCAGAACCGGAGGAAGATCTGCCCCCTTTTCAGGATGAGAAGGCAGTGCGGCCGCCTTCGAAAAACCCCAAATCTTCTGAAAAGGAGATACAGAGCGGAATTGTAAACATTCAGCATGAGATCACCCGACAGGAAGCAGCCGTAAAAAAAGAATATAAATTTCCAGCCTTAAATCTGCTGAAGAAAGGAAGCAGCAAAGCTCAGGGGGATTCTGATGCCTATCTGCGTAAGACTGCAAAAAAACTCCAGGAAGTACTTCACAATTTCGGCGTGAACGTGACTGTCACTAATGTGAGCTGCGGACCAACAGTTACCCGTTATGAACTTCAGCCTGAGATGGGAGTGAAGGTCAGCAAAATTGTAGGTCTTGCAGATGACATCAAACTGAATCTTGCCACTCCTGATATCCGTATTGAAGCACCGATCCCCGGCAAAGCAGCAGTGGGCATTGAGGTTCCCAATAAAG
Source organism: Blautia sp. 1001283B150304_161114_C9 (assembly GCF_015668165.1). Lineage (NCBI taxonomy): Bacteria > Bacillati > Bacillota > Clostridia > Lachnospirales > Lachnospiraceae > Blautia > Blautia sp. 1001283B150304_161114_C9. Next base: position 5,350 of record NZ_JADPGO010000040.1, read on the forward strand.
AGAACAGTACGGTTATGCTCAGAGATCTGCTCCAGTCAGAAGAATTTCAGAAGGCAAAATCCAAACTTTCCTTTGCAGTAGGAAAGGATATTGCAGGTAAGACTGTAGTTGCGGATATTGCCAAAATGCCACATCTTCTCATCGCAGGTGCAACCGGTTCAGGTAAATCAGTATGTATCAATACACTTATCATCAGTATCCTGTACAAGGCAAATCCGGATGAAGTAAAGCTTATCATGATCGATCCTAAAGTAGTAGAGCTCAGTGTGTATAACGGAATTCCACATTTGTTTATTCCGGTTGTGACAGATCCGAAGAAAGCAGCAGGCGCATTAAACTGGGCAGTACAGGAGATGACAAACCGTTACAATACATTTGCGGAGTACGGTGTCCGTAATCTGGATGAATATAATAAGAAGGCAGAGCAGATCAAGGCGGCCGGAGCTGAAGAAGAACCTGTGAAAATGCCGCAGATCGTGATCATCGTGGATGAGCTTGCAGACCTTATGATGGTTGCACCCGGAGAGGTGGAGGATGCTATCTGTCGTCTGGCTCAGCTTGCACGTGCGGCAGGTATCCATCTGATCATTGCCACACAGAGACCGTCTGTAAATGTTATCACCGGTCTGATCAAGGCGAATATGCCTTCCAGAATTGCTTTCTCTGTATCTTCCGGTGTGGATTCCAGAACAATTCTGGATATGAACGGAGCCGAGAAGCTTCTTGGAAAAGGTGATATGCTCTTTTATCCTCAGGGATATCAGAAGCCTGCAAGACTTCAGGGTGCATTTGTATCTGACGATGAGGTAAGTGCTGTGGTTGAATTTCTTGCAGATAAAAATCCGGGTGTCCAGTATAACCAACAGATCGAGCAGCAGGTAAATTCTCCTGTAACAACAGGTATGTCCGGAGATGAAAGGGACATCCATTTTGAAGAAGCAGGTAAGTTTATCATAGAGAAAGAGAAAGCTTCTATTGGTATGTTGCAGAGAATGTTTAAGATTGGTTTCAACAGAGCGGCAAGAATCATGGATCAGCTCTGCGACGCAGGTGTAGTGGGACCGGAAGAGGGAACAAAACCGAGAAAAGTTCTTATGTCTATGGAGGAGTTTCAGAATTATCTGGAAAATCAGTAAGTGAGGACTGCCTATGAAATGTCCTAAATGTCATAAAGAGGTGGAAAAAGGCTCTCTGTACTGCCCCTACTGCCTTGCGGAGATACCCTGGGTAAGAGAATTCAGCACAGTGGAAACTCTGATGAAAAAGGAGCAGCAGAACCACCCATCCGAAAGGAAACATAAAACAGAAATTGTAAAATATTTCAAACATCGCAAAAGAAGAAAGCTGACATTCAGCAAAAAACAGATTCTATGTCTGCTTCTGTGTGCGGCGACACTGCTGGGGTTCTTTTGTTATCGGCAGTTAAATACTTTTTCTGCCTTATATTCCAGGGCAAAAAAACAATATGCACAGCAAAACTATGAAGAAGCACAGCGGATTGCAGAAAATGCTCTGGATAAAAATCCCAAAAATGAAGCCGCCAATCTTCTTCTGGCCAAAAGTATGGAGAAATCAGGCGATAAACAATCTGCACTTCTTGTTTTGCGCCCATTTATCCAGAACAAAACTGCGGGAACAGGAATATATAAAGAGTATGTGAAGCTTCTTACACAGGAGGGAAAGATCAACGAAGTCAGGCTGATCCTGAAATCTGCTGACAGGGATGTGCAGAATGCCTGTGCAGAATATATCTGTGAAACACCTGTATCAAATCTGGCACCCGGAACCTACACTACGACGCAGACTCTGGAACTGAAGGGTAACTGCCAAAAGATTTATTACACATTAGATGGAAGCACACCTACCAGAAAGAGTAAAGTATATACAGAACCTATTATTCTGAGAGAAGGCACAACCGAAATAAAAGCCTTTGGTGTAAATGATAAAAATATCGAAAGTGATGTGATCAGCAGAAAGTATGTGATTGTTTTAAATGCACCGAAAGCCCCTAAAGTAACACCTAAATCAGGGGATTACAATAAAAAAACAGAGATTAAGATCACTGTTCCGGATGGATGTAAAGCATATTATGCATTTGATTCTGCACCGGATCTTAACAGCACTGTTTATGAACAGCCAATCTCCATGGCTGTGGGTTACCATAAGCTGAATGTCATTCTTGTTGCAGCAAATGGCAAGACCAGTAAAATGACTACCATGGAATATTATCTGCAGTATTAAAAATACTGTGATTTTATCGCTGATTTTATTATAGTAGAAGGAAGAAGATCATGGAAATCCGTATTGTTACAGTTGGAAAGATCAAAGAAAAATATCTGTGTGACGGAATCGCAGAATATGCCAAACGACTGAGCAGATACTGCAGGCTGACCTTCTGTCAGGTAGCAGATGAAAAAACACCGGACAAAGCGTCAGAAGCACTGAACACACAGATTAAAAATACAGAAGGCGAACGTCTGATGAAACATATACGCGAACAGGATTATGTTATCGCACTGGCAATTGACGGAAAAATGCTGGATTCTGTAGAACTTTCTCAAAAAATTGAGAAACTCGGAGTTTCCGGTATCAGTTCCATTGCATTTGTGATCGGAGGTTCATTAGGACTGAGTGAGAGTGTTCTGAAACGCGCAGATTATAAGCTAAGCTTTTCCAGAATGACTTTTCCGCATCAGCTGATGCAGATGATCCTTCTGGAACAGATATACAGAAGCTACCGCATTATGAATCACGAACCCTATCATAAATAAACGATTGTACCAATAAGTTCAAAAGAAAGAAGCAAACTATGAACACAGAAAAATTTGAAGAATTTATTTCACAGTACCCGATTTTTGAATACCGCATACTGGACACAAAAGATATTACAATTCAGGAACGCGTGCGCACAATCTGCCAAGAAGAATGCGAACGTTATGATTCTACCTGGGCCTGTCCCCCCGCAGTAGGAACCCTGCAGGAATGTGAAAAAAAAATAAAAAGTTATCCTCAGGCTGTTTTCTTTTCCAGTGTAGCAGAAGTTTCGGATATCATGAACATGGAAGAAATGCTTTCTACAAGACGGGCACACGAGGACCTGACTACAGAGGTGGGAAAATATCTGAATAAAGAAGGGTATGAAACTTATATCCTGTCTACAGAATCCTGTGATATCTGTGAAAAATGTGCCTATAAAGAGGGAAAGCCATGCAGATATCCTGACCGGATGCATCCATGTCTGGAAAGTCATGGTGTAGTAGTAAATGAGATTGTAGAGCGTGAATCTATGGAATATAATCTGGGTGGAAATACAATTCTGTGGTTTTCTATGGTTTTGTTTCGATGATTGCTGCTGAAACGTGTTTTAAAGAAAGTTCTTCCGGCATAGACTGATAGTAAAAGCCGGGGGAGCTTTTTTTATGAAAAAAGCAGGACAATGGAAAAACCGGATGGTGCTGGCATTAGAACTTCCGCCTGATCTGGCATATAATGAAACGATCGTCACACTGACCGGTCAGACGGAAGCTGTTATCGAAAATTATAAATCTGTTTTTAAATATACACCTTCTGAAATTGTGATACAGTCTTTTTGCGGAAAAGTGACCATATCCGGGAAAAATCTTGAAATCCGCTGGTACAATTCCAGTGCAATGAAAGTGACGGGAAGTATTTATGATATAAAAGCGGGTGACAGCGAATGTTGAAATTTTTGAAATTAATATATGGTTATGTGATCATCCTTGTAAGAGGAGAAAATCTGGAACGCTTTCTGAATCTCTGCAAAAGCAGAAAAGTTTATATGGAAAAGATCCGGTACAGAGAGGACGGCCAGCTTATGGCACAAATGCAGGCCGCTGATTTCTTTCGCCTGAGACCTCTCCGGAATAAAACAGGTGTACATATTCAGATCATACAGAGACGGGGAATGCCCTTCTTTTTTTTAAGGAATAAAAAAAGAAAGGCTTTTTTTACAGGCATGATTCTGGGAGGTATCCTGATATTTTTTTTGACAGGGAGAATCTGGAATATCCATATTGAAGGAAATGTCAGAAACAGTACCGGAGAAATCCTCGATTTTCTGGATAAGCAGGATATAAACCATGGGATGTCCAAAAAAAAGATCAACTGTTCAGAAGTTGCAGCAGCTGTGCGGAAAAATTTTCCGGAGATTACCTGGGTATCTGCCAGAATAGAAGGAACCCGTCTGATTCTTAATATCCAGGAAGGAATTATTCCCCAAAAAACCAACAGTAATACCTCACCCTGTAATCTGCTCGCAGACAAGGACGGAGTGATCACAGATATGATCGTCCGAAGGGGCATACCGGTAAAAAAGCCCGGGGATTCCTGCAAAAAAGGGGAACTTCTGGTATCCGGGGAACTTCATATCATGAATGACAGTCAGGAAGTCCTGCGAAAGGAATACGTTCATGCAGATGCGGATATTTTTATTTCCAGACAAATTTCCTATTATCAGGAATTTCCATTAAAATACCGTACAGAAATCCCTGCCGGCAAAAAGAAAAAAGAAATGTACTTCCGGTTTGGGCACTGGTATCTGGGATTGTATCCGACATTACATACAGGTCAGAAACGTATCACAGAGGAAATTCCTCTGCGTATCACAGAAAATTTTATACTTCCTGTATGGATCGGATGGACCGAAACTACTGATTATACAATAAAAGAAGAAACCTATACCAGGAAAGAAGCCGAGAAGGAAGCTGTGCGAAGATTTCATCAATATGAAAAGAAGCTGCTTCAAAATGGCATTAAGATCAGTGAAAATCATATTACTACCAGGCTGACAGAATCTCTGTGCATTACCGGAGGAACCCTGCTTATCATCGAACAGACAGGCGAAAAAAGCCGGATAACATAAAATTCCATAAAAATTTGTATTTAAAAAGTTGCAGGGAGGTGTTACAATGGATGCATCTGGTTTTAACCGGACTTTGATTATCGTCCATAAACGAGGCAATAATCCATTATTAACTTATCAACAGGAAAGGACATCACAGGATGGCTGGCAATATTATTGAATTACACACAGAAGTCCCCGCAGAACTGGAAGCAAATGTATTTGGCCAGTTTGATGAGCATCTTAAGCTGATTGAGAGAACACTGAATGTGACAGTGATCTCCAGAGACGGAATCCTTAAGATACTTGGTAATGAACAGAATGCGGCTTCTGCGAAGAAACTGATAGAAGAACTGACAGTACTTGCAAAAAGAGGCAACACGATCACGAAACAGAATGTCAATTATGCTCTTTCTCTGGCAATGGAGCAGAGAAACGAAGTTCTCACAGAAATAGACAAAGATTTTATCTGTAACACCATACAGGGCAGACCTATTAAGCCCAAAACACTGGGGCAGAAAGATTATGTAGAACAGATACGCAAAAAAATGATCGTGTTCGGTGTAGGTCCTGCCGGTACCGGCAAAACCTATCTGGCGATGGCAATGGCTGTCACAGCCTTCCGAAATGAGGAGGTCAGCAGGATCATCCTGACACGTCCTGCTATTGAGGCCGGTGAGAAGCTGGGATTTCTTCCGGGAGATCTGCAGAGCAAGGTAGATCCTTATCTGAGACCACTCTATGATGCACTGTACCAGATCATGGGAGCGGACAGCTTTGCGAAAAATATGGAGCGTGGCCTGATCGAGGTTGCACCGCTTGCATATATGCGCGGACGTACACTGGATAATGCATTTATCATTCTCGATGAAGCACAGAATACTACTCCGGCACAGATGAAGATGTTCCTGACACGTATCGGATTTGGTTCCAAGGTTATCATCACCGGAGATGCCTCACAGAAAGATCTTCCAAGAGATGCCACATCCGGACTTGACGTGGCAATGAAAGTACTGAAAAAAATAGATGACATTGGCTTCTGCCAGCTTACCAGCAAGGATGTTGTCCGTCATCCTCTGGTACAGCAGATCGTACAGGCTTATGATGCATATGAGAAGAAACAAAAACCTGAAAGACCGGCAAGACGCAGAAACGGGGTAAATGAACGATGAACATGCAGATTGATTATGAAACAGAGCGTGAACTGGGGATCGACTATGAGACACTGGCAGTAAAGGTAGCTGACAAGGTTCTTGAAATGGAAAAATGTCCCTATGATGCACAGGTGAATCTTGTACTTACAGATAACGAAGAGATTGAGAGAGTTAATACTGAGTTTCGCGATATCGCAAGACCTACGGATGTTTTATCCTTCCCTATGATTCCTTTTGAGACACCGGCAGGATATGATATTGTGGAGGAAGATGAATCTTACTTTGATCTGGATACAGACGAACTTCTTCTTGGAGATATCATGATCTCAGTTGACAAGGTATTTGCGCAGGCAGAGGAATACGGACACAGTGTGACAAGAGAATTCTGTTTTCTGGTTGCACACAGTATGCTGCATCTGCTAGGATATGACCATATGACTCCCGGGGAAGCAGCAGTCATGGAGGCAAAACAGGCGAAAGCCCTGGAGGAGCTTGGGATTACACGCTGATCTTCAAATTCTGTTATTGCAGGCAATTTCTGATGGATTTTGTCTCGTAACTGTAAAGACACTGAACAGTTACAAAAAATATATTTATATGGAGTAACAAAAAGATGAATTACCGGGAACGACTTAAAGATAAAAAACGTATTGTAATTAAGATCGGTTCTTCTTCCCTGACTCATTCGGAGACAGGAAGACTGAACCTTCGCAAACTGGAAGTGCTGGCAAGAGAGCTCAGTGACCTTCGCAATCAGGGAAAAGATGTCATACTGGTTTCTTCAGGAGCTATAGCAACAGGTGTGGCAGCTCTTGGAATGCATGAGAAACCCACAGAACTGAAAGGAAAACAGGCATGTGCAGCAGTAGGACAGGCCAGACTGATGATGATTTATCAGAAACTTTTTTCTGAATATAATCAGCTTTCCGCTCAGATCCTTATGACCAAAAATACTATGGTTAATAATGTTAACCGAAAGAATGCTCAGAATACTTTCAATGAACTGCTCAGTCTGGGAGTGATTCCCATTGTAAACGAGAATGACTCCATTTCCACCTATGAGCTTCAGAATCTGGAGAAATTCGGAGATAATGATACATTGTCTGCAATGGTTGCCGCACTTGTACGGGCAGATCTGCTGATCCTGTTATCAGATATTGATGGTCTTTTTACAGATGACCCCAATACAAATCCTGATGCAAAATTCATTGATGTGGTAGAAAATCTGGATGACAATCTGCTTAACATGGGAAAAGGTACGTCCGGAAGCAAGGTAGGAACCGGCGGAATGGCTACTAAGCTGACAGCAGCACAGATCGCTTCTGCAGCAGGCGTAGATATGGTGATCGCAAACGGAGCTGATTTCCATATTATCCATAAGATCACAGAGGGACGCAGGTACGGTACGCTGTTTGTAAGCCAGTCCAAAGAAGAAGTTTATCTGATCGATATTATTGACAGATTGTTATAATACCGGAAATTTACCGGTGCCAAATGACATTCACAAAGTAAATGGCAGTGTTTACAGACAGACTGCCGCAGACAAAAAACAGGAGGAAGAACTATGGAAGTTGAGAAAATCGACCGCATTAATGCACTTGCACATAAGGCCAAAAGTGTGGGGCTTACTGAAGAAGAGAAAAAAGAAAGAGAACTGCTGCGCAAGGAATATATTGCATCTGTCCGCATGAACCTTCGCGCTCAGCTGGACAATGTGGATGTTCAGCAGGAAGACGGAACAATCATTAATCTGGGTGAAAAATATGGAATCAAAAAAAGACATTAGAAAGAAGATTTTCGCAGAAAGAAAGCTGCGCACAGATGAACAGATAGAGGCAATGAGCCTCACGATTACTGACAAAGTGACCGCACTTCCTGCATTTAAGAATGCGGACCGCATTCTGGTATATGCAGATTACAACCATGAAGTTGTCACAGAGTATCTTATAAAAGAAGCATGGAAGGCCGGCAAGGAGGTTGCAGTTCCCAAGGTTGTGGGAAAGGATATGGTATTTTATAAGCTGACAGACTTTGCCCGGCTGGAACCCGGATATTTTGGGATTCCTGAGCCTGTATCAGGGGAGATCGTTAACTGGTCCAAGGCTCTTATGATCATGCCTGGAGTAGCTTTTGACAGAGCAAACCACAGAGTCGGATACGGTGGTGGCTTCTATGACCGTTATCTTGAAAAACATCCGCAGCTTGAAAGAATTGCCATTGCATTTTCTTTTCAGATGTTGCCGGAGGTTCCCACAGAACCTACTGATATCTGTCCGCAGATCATAGTAACAGAAGAGGAGATATGCTATCTTACTGACTGAAAGGGGAACTGAACATGAATGAAATGCTGAACCGCCTTGGCATGAATGCGAAGGCAGCTGAAACAGAAATGAGAAATCTTTCTACAAACAAAAAAAATGAAGTGCTTCTTGCAGTAGCAGACAAACTGGTAGAGGACGCACAGACTCTGCTCAGTGCCAACAGGCTGGATGTAGAAACCGGAAAAAGGAATCATATGCCTGAGGGGCTGATCGACAGGCTTCTTCTCACAGAGAGCAGGATTGAAGGAATGGCAGAGGGCCTGCGTCAGGTTGCAGCCCTGGATGATCCTGTCGGGGAAGTAACCGGGATGAAAAAACGCCCAAACGGACTGCTGATCGGGCAGAAGAGAGTACCTCTTGGCGTGATCGGAATTATCTATGAAGCAAGACCGAATGTAACTGCGGATGCATTTGCACTCTGCTTTAAGACCGGTAATGTGGTAATCCTAAAGGGTGGAAGTGATGCGATCCATTCCAACGAGGCAATTGTAAACTGTATCAGGGAAACTCTGAATGAACAGGGCGTGACAGAGGATGCGATCCAGCTGATTTCTGATACATCCAGAGAGACAGCAGCAGAATTCATGAAAATGAACCAGTATGTGGATGTACTCATCCCGCGAGGCGGCAGAGGCCTGATCAAAGCCGTAGTGGAGCAGAGCACCATCCCTGTGATTGAGACCGGTACTGGAAACTGCCATATTTATGTGGATGAAACCGCAGACCTTGAGATGGCAGCAGACATTATCATGAATGCCAAGACTCAGAGAGTAGGCGTCTGCAATGCCTGCGAATCTGTTCTTGTACATAAAGATGTAAAGGATGCCCTGCTTCCAGTCCTTGCAAAGCGCCTGCAGGAGAAACATGTGGAGATCCGCGCAGATGAAGCGGCTTATGCGTTGATCCCGGGAGCTGTACACGCAACAGAAGAAGACTGGGGCAAAGAATATTTGGATTATATTCTTTCTATTAAAGTGGTTTCTTCTGTGGAAGAGGCGATCGCTCACATCAATAAATATAATACAAAACATTCAGAGGCAATTATTACCAATAATTATGAACATGCACAGAAGTTTCTGGATGAAGTGGATGCTGCGGCAGTTTATGTCAATGCCTCCACACGTTTTACAGATGGATTTGAATTCGGTTTCGGGGCAGAGATCGGTATCAGCACACAGAAGCTTCATGCGAGGGGACCTATGGGACTTCTGGCTCTGACCACAACGAAATATATCATCTATGGAAACGGACAGGTACGCCCATAGACGGCACATTGATTTTTTCTGAGGGATGTGCTATACTTCAATTCAGATTTGGGATTACTGACTGCTTCGTGGGGAATAAGAAATCGGATGGTGTCAGTAGTGATTTTAACTAAAACTCATCTATGGGAGGACATACAATGAGAAAAAAACAACTTTTTGCATTATTAATGGCAGGTGCCCTGTCTGTAGGAATGGCACCGACAGCCACATTTGCAGCAGATGCTGCTGCTGAGACATCAGCCGAAGGTGAACTTGACTCTGCAGATACAGAAGAACCTTCTGAAGATCCGACTGAAACTCCTGAGGAACCAGCCGAAGATCCAGCTGAGACACCGGAAGATCCGGCTGAAACTCCTGCTGAAACAACAGCTGATCCTACAGAGGCACCGGCTGCTGAAGAAACTGATGAGCAGGCTGCTGAGGCAACAGGAACTGCTATTATAGTTGATGGAAAATCTTATGCAACACTTGCTGAAGCATTTGAAGCAGTACCTGACAGTGCAGATATGACCGATGAGACAAAGTATGTCAAAGTAAAAGGTGATATTGAAATCAGTGCTACGGTTGATGTTCCTTCTAACAAAAATATTATGCTGGTTGCAGCAGAAGATGCGACTATTAAACGTGCGGCAGGATTTATCGGAAGTATGTTTACTGTAAATGGTGGTAATCTTCAGATGGCAGGTTCAGCAGAAGATGCGGCAACCGGCGCTGCTGGCAGTACTTTAATTGTTGATGGAACTGGTGAAGGGGTTACAGGTTCTATTGTTGAAGTAATAAGTGGTAACTATGCTTTATCTGATGGAGCAACTCTGACAGGTAATACTACAACAGGAGATGGCAGTGCAATCAATAACAGTGCGAATGCATATCTTTTAGGAGGTACGATCACAGCAAACAGCACGACAGGAAATGGTGGTGCGATTAATAATGCAGCCGGTGCAAATGTATATCTTCAGAATGGCACGATTACAGCAAACTCTGCTGCAACAGGCGGTGCAATTTACAGTGAAGGAACTGTAAATATTCAGGGAACCTTAAGTATTACAGGAAATACAGTCACAAATTCTTTTGAAGCTACAAGTAATCTTGTGCTTGCTAAAGACGGTGTGATCAATGTAAGCGGTGCTGTTACAGGTTCTGCCATTGGTGTTGCTGTTCAGGAGGCTAACGCCGGAAGAACAGTCGTAAAGCTGGGTGACGCTGTTACTGATGTGAAACTGGCGGATGTTCTTTCTCAGATTACATATGAGGGAGATTCCAGCCTTAAAATCGGAGAAGACGGAACTTTAGTCAGTACAACAGAACCGTCCCCTACCCCAACTCCTGCAGAAGAAAAACTGAAAGTAACAGGAAAAGAATGCAAATGGTCAGGAAGTGGTACTGTTAAAATTAAGTTCCAGTCAAATGTAAAAGGTACCTATTATATAGACTGGGTAAAACGTGGTGAGAAAGCACCAACAATCGATACTTCCAGAGTAGGCGCGCCTATTGAGGCTGATACAAATGTAACAGCAAAAGTTACTGATCTTCCTGACTATGATGTTGATATTTATGTATGTGTGATCAGTGATAAGGATAAGAGTAATTATGGCTCTGTCATGTTCCAGCCTGATTCAAAAGAACGTCCTGTTACACCTACACCATCTCATACTCCGGTAGTACCCGATGTAAAAGAGAGTGTTGTACAGGGATTTGAGAAAGCACTTGTGTTCTATCCGAATACTTTCTATGACTTCAAGGTAATCGGTGCAGGTACACAGAACAATAATCCAGGGGAAGGTGATGTCAGATGGGTGCCTGTAGGATGGAGTATGTCTTCTAACCCGTCAACCTGGAACACATCCTGGAAAATTGGTGCCAAGAGTGGTATTTATACAGATGCCGAGAAAGCATATACTATTTACATTAAATATGCAAAACAGGTATACAGTGGAAATGACTGGCAGGAAACAGATGCTTCCGAAGTTCTGCCCTATCAGTTCAAGGCAGCTCCTCTGACACAGGCCACTACCACACCAGGTGCAAACGGAACAAGCGGAGACGGAACCGGATCCGGCGACGGAACTACAGATGGAGGAACTACAGATGTAACTCCTACCACCTATGCAGATGGAACAAACGGAACAGCGAAATCAGCAGTATCCACAGGTGATGAATCACCGATCGGAACTATGCTGGCTCTTGCTGCTGCTTCTGTTCTTGCAGGTGGTTATGTACTGATAAGAAGACGTAAAAAAGAAATGTAAATATAATTCAATTATTTTTAAGAGACAGGTCTTATGGCCTGTCTCTTTTCATATATATAATAATAAGGCAGCCATTCAGCCGTCCATACAGGTCAGAATCCGGAATCTGATCCAGGCTGCTGAACATTTGCCAAAAAGGAGGAAAGAATGTATGTCAACAGAACAGATGGGAACTTATGAAAAAATATACTTCGCATTGTGGGAACTCGGACAGAGATATGGAAATTTTGTCCAGTTCAGAGTGATCGGAAGAAGTCATGATGACAGAATGATCCCCATGCTTGAGATTGGAAAGGGTGATACCTGCATTATCTGTCTGAGCGGAGTGGAAAGCGGAGACAGAAATCTCCCGGAATATCTTTTGTCTATTGCAAAAGATTACTGCAGATCCTATGAAAGCAACTGGACCATCGGAGAAAGTTATGAAGTTCGTAAACTTCTGGATAAGGTTCGTATCTGTATGATTCCCATGCTGAATCCTGACAGCTATGAGATATGCGAATATGGATATGGTGCCATACATAATCCCATCCACAGACAGATGCTGAAAATGCAGGACAGGCCTGTGGAAGAGTATGAATGTAATGCCAGGGGAATTGATCTGCGCAGAAATTTTCCGACTAATTATTATCAGCGGAAAAGAGTGAATCAGGAGCCTGCCAGTGAGAATGAGACTCGTGCCCTGATCAGCATTTTTCAGGAATATTCAAGCCTTGGCCTGCTTACATTCAGTTATTCCAGAGGGAAGATCGTTTACTGCAGACAGGAGAAAGGCTTTGCCTACAATCAGAAAAATTACAGACTGGCAAGGCATTTACAGAAATGTTCCGGCTATCGTCTGGAAAAAGGGATTGCAGGTGGTGCGAGAGTCAAAAAAGCCGGAGCAAAACCTGAGATGGGATCTCCGGAACAGTTTTATGCGGAAGTAATCCGTCAGCCCTCTCTGGCAATTGAGATTCCGGAATACCGCAAGGACGATATGGAAGAACTGCGTCTGATTCCACTTGAATATCTTTATTCTTTAAACAGCGGCATATTGGCAAACGCATAAATCCGTCACACAGTCAAAGAAAAACAGTCTCTGAAAATAAAAAGTAATAAAAACATGTAAAAACAGAGATTAGCGTTTGACATAAAGCCATAGATTCTGTATGATAAAAAGAGTGCCCCGAAATGTTGTAAACAGAAAGATGAGGAATCAATAGTGAATAATAATACACAGGAAAGTAAAATACAGTTAGAATATATCAATAAATGTACAGAGCTTGTGAAGGAAAAATATGAAAAGGCGCCAGCTTTCTTTATCCAGAATGCAGGCTGCCAGATGAATTCCCTGCAGACGGATACAGTGGCCGGTATCGTGAAACGTATGGGCTATACAGAAGTATCCAGAGAAGAAGATGCAGATGTTGTCATCTATAACACCTGCACAGTCCGGGAGAATGCAAACCTGAAGATTTACGGTCATCTTGGCCATCTGAAAAGTATTAAGAAAAAGAATCCTGAACTGAAGATTATATTGTTTGGCTGCATGATGCAGGAGCCGGAAGTAATTGAGAAGATCCACAAAGAATATTCTTTTGTTGATCTGGTTTTCGGTACCCATAACTTCCATAAGTTTCCGGAGCTTTTCTACAGAAGCTTAAATACGGAGGGACAGATCATTGATGTCTGGAAGGAATCTGATGAAATCGTGGAGGGTATGCCTTCTGACCGTAAATATTCCTTTAAAACGGGTGTCAATATTATGTTTGGCTGCAATAATTTCTGCAGTTACTGTATTGTACCATATGTAAGAGGAAGAGAGAAGAGTCGCGAACCGGAGGCGATCATAGAAGAGATCAAGGGTCTGGTGGCTGACGGTGTAACGGAAGTTATGCTTCTGGGACAGAATGTTAATTCCTATGGAAAGACACTGGAACATCCGGTTACTTTTGCACAGCTTCTGAAACAGGTGGAAGCAATTGAAGGATTAAAGAGAATCCGTTTCATGACTTCCCATCCGAAGGATCTGTCTGATGAACTGATCCGGACAATGGCAGAGAGCAAAAAAGTGTGCCATCACCTTCACCTTCCCATGCAGTCCGGAAGCAGCCGAATCTTAAAGATCATGAACCGCCGTTATGACAAAGAAAAGTATCTGGAACTTGTAGACAAGATCCGTAATGCCGTACCGGATATTTCCCTTACTACAGATATCATTGTAGGTTTTCCGGGAGAAACGGAAGAGGATTTCCAGGATACTCTGGACGTTGTGGAAAAATGCGATTTTGATTCTGCGTTTACCTTTATTTATTCCAAAAGAAGCGGCACACCTGCTGCCAAAATGGAGAATCAGGTACCTGAGGATGTAGTAAAAGACCGTTTTGACCGTCTTCTGGCTCTGGTTCAGGAAAAAGGCCGAAAGGCTTCTTCCCGTTTCGAGGGAACTGTTCAGGAGATCCTCGTAGAGGAGGAAAGCAGAGAAAAAGGTATCTTTACAGGAAGAACAGAATATAACCTTCTGGTCCATTTCCCGGGATGTCAGGATCTGATCGGTAAATATGTAAAAGTAAAACTGGATACCTGCAAGGGATTCTATTATTTCGGAAGCCTTGCAGAATAAAAACATTGAAAAATACTAACTGTTTACGAACAGTAATATAAAGGACTTCTACAGAAGCCCATATCAATTTGGATATAAAGGGTGGAAGATAAAAGTGAAACAAAATAAATACGAAATAGATATGTGTAACGGAACCATCATGGACAAGCTGATTTCCTTTTCACTGCCGCTGATGCTGTCCGGAATCCTGCAGCTGATGTTTAATGCTGTGGATATCATAGTGGTGGGAAGATTTAGCGGAAGTCAGGCACTTGCAGCCGTAGGCTCAACCACAGCACTGATCAATGTGTTTACCAATCTGTTTATTGGTATCTCACTTGGTGCGAATGTACTTGCTGCCCGGTTCTATGCGGCAGGAAAAGACCGTGAAATGTCAGATACCGTTCATACGGCTGTAACTCTTGCACTGGTAAGCGGTATCGTCATGGCATTTGTGGGACTGATTTTTTCCAGATGGGCTCTGGAACTGATGGGTACCCCGGATGATGTGATCGGACAGTCTGCACTGTATATGAAAATCTATTTTCTGGGTATGCCGTTTTTTATGCTTTATAATTATGGAGCTGCGATTCTGCGGGCTGTAGGAGATACGAAACGTCCACTGATCTTTCTGGTTATTTCCGGTGTTGTAAATGCCGTACTGAATCTGATCCTCGTGATCATGTTTCATATGGATGTGGCGGGTGTAGCCATTGCTACTGTGATCTCCCAGTTAATTTCCTGCATTCTGGTACTCAGATGTCTGCGTACATCGAAAACCAGCTACCAGCTTCATTTTGGAAAATTAAGGATCAATACTGTTTACTTAAAACAGATTTTCCAGGTTGGGATTCCGGCCGGGATCCAGAGCACAGTCATTAATCTGTCAAATGCTCTGCTTCAGTCCTCGGTTAACTCCTTTGGATCGACCGCCATGGCAGGGTATACGGCGGCCAATAATATTTTTGGCTTTCTGTATGTGGCGGTGAACTCTGTCACACAGGCGTGTATGAGTTTTACCAGTCAGAACTATGGTGTGCATAAATTTAAACGTATGGATAAGGTTCTGGTCGACTGTCTTATTATTTCCGTAGTTACCTCCTTTTCCCTTGGATGCGGTGCATATTTCTTCGGTTCTGAAATCCTTAAGATTTATACTGCCGATCCGGAAGTGATTCGCTGCGGACTGGAAATCCTGTCTTACACTACCGTACCTTATTTTCTCTGCGGGATTATGGATCTGTTTCCGGGTGCCCTGCGTGGAATGGGACATTCCGGCGTTCCAATGATCCTGTCAGTGATCGGAACAGTAGGAACCAGGATCGTATGGATATTTGGAATATTCCCGCATCACAGATCACTGGCTGTTCTGTTTATTTCCTATCCTGCATCCTGGATGCTGACGATCATTATGCAGGTCACCTGTTTTTATTTTGTCAGAAGAAAAGTGCATAGAGTATAGGTCTTTGAGCTTTCGCGAAAAATAATTACCGGCAGAATATTACCGGCGGTTATTTTCTGTGAGAGCTCTTTTTTGTATTACTGCTGCTTACTCTGTTCACGGTAATCTTTTTGTTTCCGATATGAAAAAACAGTATTGACAAATACCCCATAAGGGTATATAGTGACTACTGTAAAGATACCCCGTAAGGGTATTTTGAAATCGTTATATGTTTCAGAAATTTATATAAAACAGAGCTTATTTATAAAAATGTACTCTCGGAGTCTTTATTGCACTTGCTTTTATGGCTGATTTTTCGCCAGATGTGCCCGAATTTTATCAACGTACGCACCGCGTACGCCTCAAAAATTCGGGCACATCTGACAAAAAATCTTCTCATAAAATCAAGTACAAAAAGATTCCGAGAGTACATAAAAATCAGAAGGAGGATTTCCCATATGGCAGATACACAGGAGAAAAAAGTCTGTCCCTGTTGCACAAAACATACAATGCGTTCTGAGGAGGAGAGAAAGAAGCTGATCAATCGTCTTAAACGTGTGGAAGGACAAATTCGAGGGATTATCGGTATGCTGGAGAATGATGCGTACTGTAACGATATCCTGATCCAGTCCGCAGCAGTCAACGCAGCAGTGAACGCATTTAACAAAGAACTGCTTGCCAGCCATATCCGCAACTGTGTGGCAAGAGATATCCGCGGGGGCAAGGATGAGACGATCGATGAACTGGTGGCTACTTTGCAGAAACTGATGAAGTGAAAGCTGTGTTCAGACTGTTATAGCATCAGAGTACAGCAGAACAAAGATCCGGGGACTGCAAAGCAACAGAGCAGTAGATATCAGGTAAGGAACAACAAGTCGTAGGAGGAATAGAAATGGAACAATACAATGTAACCGGAATGAGCTGTGCAGCCTGCAGCAGCAGAGTGGAGAAGGCCGTATCCAGGGTTCCGGGGGTGACATCCTGTTCGGTCAGTCTGCTGACCAACTCCATGGGAGTAGAGGGAACTGCCGGTGCAGGTGCGATCATCAAGGCAGTACAGGATGCAGGTTATGGAGCATCCTTAAAGGGGGCATCCGGAGAACAGATATCTGCTTCTGTGGCAGAGGAGGCACTGGAAGACCATGAAACACCGGCACTGAAACGAAGGCTGATCGCATCTGTAGGCTTTCTGCTTGTGCTGATGTATTTTTCCATGGGACATATGATGTGGGGCTGGCCTCTTCCGGCATGGTTTAATGATAATCATATTGCCATGGGACTGGTGCAGCTTCTTCTCGCCGGAATCATAATGGTCATTAATCAGAAATTTTTTATCAGCGGCTTTAAGAGTCTGTGGCATCGTGCACCAAATATGGATACCCTTGTAGCACTTGGTTCCATGGCATCCTTTTTGTGGAGTGTTTATGTACTTTTTGCAATGACAAGGGCACAGGTGGACGGAGATTCTGCAGCAGTTATGAATTACATGATGGAGTTCTATTTTGAATCTGCAGCCATGATCCTTACCCTGATCACAGTTGGAAAAATGCTGGAAGCACGTTCTAAGGGAAAGACAACGGATGCACTGAAAGGTCTGATGAAGCTGGCACCTAAGACAGCAGTTGTTGTCCGGGATGGACAGGAAGCTACAGTGCCCATCGAACAGGTCCGAAAAGGTGATGTTTTTGTGGTACGTCCCGGTGAGAACATTCCGGTGGACGGAGTGGTCCTTGAGGGAAACAGTGCTGTCAATGAGGCGGCACTTACAGGGGAGAGTATTCCTGTTGACAAGAATCCGGGAGATGCAGTCTCTGCTGCAACCGTAAACCAGTCCGGATTTATCAGATGCGAAGCTACCCGGGTAGGTGAGGACACTACTCTTTCCCAGATTATTAAGATGGTCAGTGATGCGGCTGCAACAAAAGCACCTATTGCCAAAATCGCAGACAGGGTTTCCGGAGTTTTTGTTCCGACAGTTATCAGTATTGCGGTTGTCACCACCATTGTCTGGCTGCTGGCAGGAAAAGAGTTCGGATATGCACTTGCCAGAGGTATTTCTGTTCTGGTCATCAGCTGTCCCTGTGCCCTTGGGCTTGCCACACCGGTTGCCATTATGGTAGGAAACGGAATGGGGGCCAAAAACGGAATCCTGTTTAAAACAGCAGTATCCCTGGAGGAAGCAGGTAAGATCCAGATCGTTGCATTAGATAAGACAGGAACTATCACCAAGGGTGAACCGCAGGTGACAGATATGGTTCCTGCAAAGGGAATCTCAGAGGAAGAGCTTTTAGGCTATGCCTATGCACTTGAGAAGAAGAGTGAACATCCTCTTGCAAAAGCCATTATTGCCAGCGCAGAGGAGAAAAAGATTGTTTTGCAGAAGGTTTCTGATTTTCAGGCTCTTCCTGGAAACGGTCTTCGTGCAGCATTAAACAGTGATGTGCTTACAGGCGGAAATATGAAATTTATCAGCAATGAAACCTCTGTATCACCGGAACTGATGAAGCAGGCAGAAAAACTTGCAGGAGAAGGAAAAACACCACTTCTTTTTGCGAAAGGCGGGAAGCTTCTCGGCATGATCGCAGTGGCAGATGTTATAAAAGAAGACAGCCCTCAGGCAATAAAAGAACTGCAGAACATGGGAATCCGGGTAGTAATGCTTACCGGTGATAATGAACGCACAGCAAAAGCGATCGGAGCACTGGCAGGAGTGGACGATGTAATTGCAGGTGTCCTTCCGGATGGCAAGGAAAGTGTGATCCGTTCTCTGAAGGAACAGGGAAAGGTTGCCATGGTAGGAGACGGAATCAATGATGCCCCTGCACTTACCAGGGCAGACATCGGTATTGCGATCGGTGCAGGAACAGATGTTGCCATTGATGCCGCAGATGTGGTATTAATGAAGAGCCGGCTCAGTGATGTACCTGCTGCCATACGTTTAAGCCGGGCGACACTGAGAAATATCCATGAGAATCTTTTCTGGGCATTCTTCTACAATGTGATCGGTATTCCACTGGCAGCCGGTGTATGGATTCCGATTTTCGGATGGACACTGAACCCCATGTTTGGTGCAGCTGCCATGAGTCTTTCCAGTTTCTGTGTGGTAACCAATGCATTGAGACTGAATCTCTTTAAGGTACATGATGCTTCCAGAGACAAAAAAATAAAACAGAATGTGGAAGAAATCCATTATATTTCAGCTAATGCAGAAATGAAAAACGTAACAGAAAACAAAAGTCTAAAGGCAGAGAATCCAGACTTTTGCAACAGTGAAATTCATGATCCAAAAGATCAGGAAAATATAAAAGAAAACAAGGAGAACAAAGAAATGACAACAATCACAGTAAACGTAACAGGAATGATGTGTGGACATTGTGAAGCACATGTGACAAAGGCAGTAAAAGAGGCATTTGGAGTGGAAGATGTAGTTTCCTCCCATGAAAAAGGAACCACAGTGATCCATGCTCCGGAGAAACTGGACGAGGATAAGATCCGCGAAGTGATCAAAGAAGCCGGCTATGAAGTAACTGGTATCACACAGAAATAAAAAACAAAAAGGGGTTATTAACAGTTAAATATAAATTATAAAATTATATAAGCACATGTTGAGTTTTATAAGACATTAGAGTAGAATATTATTGAAAGGAGTTGATTCTTTGAGTAAATATTATTCTATACATGAATTTTCAAAAATTATA
>NZ_JADPGO010000041.1:0-24088 GCF_015668165.1 Blautia sp. 1001283B150304_161114_C9
GTCAAAAAGTGGACGCAGAGATACCGGAACTGGGATCAGGTATTGAATCAGCTGATAGTCCTTTACGGAGAACGGCTCACTGCTTATCTGTAAGAGAAAAGAAAAGCAGGAATGGGGAAGCTCTTTTAAACCCCGCATTCCTGCTCTCTGTCTATTCCTTCGGCATTTATATTATTGCCAGAAATTTCCGATCCTATTCCAGAGGTCGGGTGTGGGCAGAGCCCACAAAAGGCAATGATCATGATGCCTTATTTGTCATGCAAAAAAAATCGAAAATGATGTATATAATTTTCCTACATGGCAATACTGTAAGTACAAAGATATATTCGACAGCCGCATAATCATTAATTCGACAGCAAAATTTTACATATCTATTTCTTATCAGAAAGATTTACTTTCCATAGACACAAGAATTTTTACACCCTCAATGTGGTATTAACCGACATCCCCTTTAAATCATATCCTTGATTGCTTTGTGTGGAGATTTAACTGATTATCTATATCCCGTCCGACATACTGCTTTCCCCAATTACTCCCATTGTATGAAAAAACAAGATGACTGGATTTGATTTATTTCCTGTTGTTTTAAATACCACACTTCCACCTTCTGTCTATTTTTTATCTATCTACTCTCTTCCATTTTGCAACAGCATTTCTTACCCGCCAGTCAATATCCAGACGTGCTCTGCGACATTCTTTCGGATGTTTTCTTGCTGCCTGAAATGCCAGTTTCACTAAGAAGCAGCAGTCAATGCCAGTGTTCCTGTAGTAGATGCCCCAACAATTCCTATCTTCTGATCACCATGTGCTTTTAACCAATTGATTGCTTTCTCTATACGTTCCAATGGATAATTATGATGTCCATAATCTTTTTTTCCAGGTGACATTGTCATCACATTCACACCGAGTTTATGTAGCCATTTCACGGATGTACGCGCCAGATAATCCTCTGGATCATCCCCGATCATGGCAATCATTGCATAGTCTGATCCTGTTTTGCATTTCCAGTATGCACCATAAAATCCATCTGTTTCCACATCAAAATGTCTTTTCTTCATTTGTATCATCACCTTAATATCGGCCACGTTTCTCCAAAACTATTATTTTGTTTGAGATATTCCGAACAGCTGGAATTCTGCCTATCACATGATAAATGGACATAAGTTCTTTCATTCCTTCAACAAGACTGACTTCCTGCCGAACAGAAAATGCTGGTATAATTCTTTGCAGCTCCTTTCCATTCTTAACTCCCCATATGAATTTTGCATTGCTTCCCTCTATGGATTTTTCTTTCACATGTTTTACAACAAAAGGTGACATGGTTTCGACCATTACTGTAACTTTCTGAAATGATTTTTCAATAATAGAAAACATCTTCCTGATATCTTTCTCACACAAATACATGGTAAGTCCTTCGATTATTACCAAAACATTCTCACCGTGATAATCGATATCATCTATGTAGGAATCATCCATTGCAGACTTTGCGATCTGATACACTGAATCAGTTTCGGTAAGGAACTGGCTCCTTATTTTCATTGTTTCCGGCAGGTCTACATTGTACCAACGAAGGTATTTTCCCTTCATACGATAACCTCTGGTATCCAGTCCACATGCGATATTTATAACAACTGTATTTGCATGCTTCTTCAGATATTGTTCAACCATCCGGTCTAATACAATTGTTCTCGCAATCACACCATAAGTCATAGCGTTATCTTTATCTGCTTTGGAAAAGTCATAATCAAGCTTTTTCACAAGTTCTACTGCAATTTCGTCATTTATTTTAGCATTTTTCTTTCTTGTTTCTTTTGCTCTTGCATACAAGGTCTGTACCATCGTTTCCGGCACACCTGTCACATTCACTTTTTCTTTCATTGTTTGTCGCCTTCCACTGATTTTTTTACTTCTTCTACCCACTCTGCACTATGACAGCAAAACAGTTCTTCATGCTGCATGTTGTGTCTCCGAATATCCGGATTTTTGAAATAAGTACAATATCTCTTTTCGTATTTTTTTCCCATCTTTGTAGCGTAAAACACGTGGATAGTTGTTCCCGGCACATCAATTCCATGCTGGACTTTCGTAACCAGATCCGAATAGAACTGATTATAAATACTCTGTTTTGTAATCCACGGACTTCCTCCCTTGTCAATACCAAACATATTTACAAATCCATCAATCAGTTTCTTTCTTGATTCATCTGCTTCATTTATTTTCTTTTGCATAAATTTAGGTAATTTACCCGTGTGTACCATTTTATACATAATCGGCACAATGATAGATGACTGGAGCTTTGCCATAAACGAACCTGCTTCATCCATATCACTGCTCCCAATGATGCCATGATCTATATGGATTCTTTTCCGCTGAATCAGAAGGGATACAAAACTTCCTCCAAGGGAACATCCATACGCTGCTTTAATTCTCCCACCATACTTTGTTCTGATTTCCTGCTCAATTTTTTCACATTCATCTTCCATCGAATAAAATTCTGTTTTCTCGTTTGGATCAAATCCATCATAAGAAACTGCTACCGTATAAAAATAAGAATGTAACCCATCCAGTACATAATCAAAGCTATTATACAGGCAACAGGTACCGGGAAATAAAAATATCACAGGTTTACGATTGTCTCCACTTTCATAAAATTTCATAGCTAGTCTCCTTCAGGCTTTTCTGACAACACAATGCATCCTCATACCTTTGCGGATTTCAAATTTTTCTACTTTTAATCCTACTTTTCTGCAGCATTTCATGACCACATCTCTTGTTGGAACCCGAACATCTCCATGTCCGCATATATTTGCCAGAGGCATTTCCAATGTATTCATCAGCCATACCAATACTTTATTGTCACTGGTCACATCCCGCAGAATCAATCTTCCATTTGGGCGAAGACATCTTTTTACACTGTCAAAAAATGCCTGTGGATCCGGATAATGATGAAAACTCATAGAACAAATAATTGCATCAAATGAATCATTTTCAAAAGGAAAGTTCTCACAGTCTCCTACAACAAACGTTGCATTTGAAATGTTTTTCTTTTTTGCCTGTTCAATCATGGCCGGAGTCAAATCCAGACCTGTATAATGTCGGTCTGGATATTTTTCTGCTAATAAAGAAATCATCGGAGCCGGTCCACATCCAGCGTCCAATAAATCTCTAAATGGCTCTTTCTCTAATTCTTCCAAAATATCCGGATAGTCCTTCTTACACATTTCGTAAATACCCGCATGGTTACTTTCATATCTTCCTGCTGCTTTTGTAAATTCATCAATTGACAGTTTTTTGTATTCTTCGTTTTTCATGTTGTTTTCCTCCAATTACACCAGACACCATAAATCAATATTTTCATAGAAATCCGTCCTCTTTACATTGTCCAGTAAATCGCTATCATATATGTTAGCTTTATCTAACCTTAATTTTCTAAAAAACCGTGTGAAACAAAACTGTAATTCCACACGGTTTCTTTTCTTCTGTGTTCAGTATACCACTTTTATCTGGTTTATCAACCAGATTTTGTCTCAATTTGTTACGCATTGCGTAGCCATTTGGAAAGACCAGTACATCGTTTTCGAAATATACACCAGAGCACATTCTCTGCTCTAATCTCTTGGCGTTAAACCTACATACATATCTTTGTACTGTTTTGCACTCTTTTCCCAGGAAACATCTTTATTCATATCACGGATCACCATATCATCCCAGGATTTTCTGTTCTCGAAATAGATCGTCTTTGCTCTGTTGATCGCATCGTAAAGCAGCCCGCTTTCATATCTGTCAAATGTAAAACCGTTTCCTGTATTTTCAAACATATTATAAGGCTGAACCGTATCTTTGAGTCCTCCGGTCTCTCTTACAATCGGAACTGCACCATATCTCATGGCTATAAGCTGTGTAAGTCCACATGGTTCAAATCTTGATGGAACCAGAAGTGCATCACATCCTGCATAAATATTGTGAGCCACATTTTCATTGTAAGCAATATATGCACAGAAATTGCCTTTATATTTGTTTTCATAATAGCGGAATGTATTCTCATACTGAGAATCACCAGTACCAAGAACAACCACCTGCGTATGTTCATCCATAATTCCCGGGATTACGTCATTTACAAGATCAAGACCTTTCTGGTTGGTGAGACGTGAAATAAGTCCGATTACCATCTTATGCTCATCTACATCCAGCCCCAGAGATTCCTGAAGAGCTTTTTTATTAATCTTTTTATTCTTTATCGCTGACTTCTCATCATAATCAGCAGCTAACAGCTTATCAGTTGCAGGATTCCAGATATCCGTATCAATACCATTCACAATTCCCAAAATCTTATTGTTGTGATATCTTAAATGCTCTGCAAGTCCCTCTCCATATTCCTCTGTCTGAATTTCCCATGCATAAGTATTACTTACAGTTGTAACTTTGTTGCTGTAAGCGATACCACCCTTTAACATATTGGCATCCAGCCAGTTCTGGATCATGCAGTCCTTATTAAATACATAATCAGGAAGTCCTGACCAGTATTGAATCTTTTTTCTGTCATAAATACCCTGGAACTTCAGATTATGTATTGTGAGTACTGAAATTGCACGTCCTACATCTGTATCCTGAAAACAGGTTCTCAGATAAAGTGGTACTAAAGCTGCCTGCCAGTCATGACAATGCACGACATCAGGAGTCCAGTTCAAATAATTAAGGGCAGCAAGGGCAGCTTTTGCAAAATAACAGAATTTCGGAATGTCATCTATGAGATTCGTATATGGATTTCCCCAGGAGAAGAACTCATCATTATCTATAAAATCATAGACAACCCCATCCTCCTGATATTCCATAATTCCCACATAATACTGCTTTCCATCAGAGCAGAGATTCATATCAAAGGAACCCCTGTATTCCATCTTTTCCTGAAATTTCTGAGGAATACATTTGTATCTTGGAATAATGACCTTAACATCAATGTTTAATTTTGCCAGACTCTTTGGCAGGGCAGACATTACATCTCCCAATCCACCAGTCTTAACAAATGGATAACATTCTGATCCAATAAAGGCTACACTTCTTCGCGGTCCCAGATCAGGCTGTCTCGTTGGAATGTTCTGTTCATTCTGTTCAACAGATGGCTCCTGAATAATTACGGCTTGCTTAACAGAAACATTCTCTACTGTTGGAGCAACAGTCTTAACAGCTTTTTGAGGACTGTTTTTTGCACTGCTTTTTACACTGCTTTTTACGCTGTTTCTTGCATTGCTCTTTGCGTTACTCTTTGTATTACTCTTTGCATTGCCTTTGGTACTGCTTTTGGTACTGCTTGTTTGAACTGTTTTTTTTCTCATATCATTGATCTCCCTTTTGCATTTTACAAAGTCCGAAATCTATTACGTCTTAACTAAAATGTCCTCCGGTAAGTTCCTGATAAACATTCATTTTGCAGATATTTATCATTTCCTGTTAATCTCAATTATAACACAAAATGCGCAAAGTAACTATTATTATCTGAAATGTTTCCATCACTTAACTCTTACCTGAATGATACAAGCTGGTTTATTCCTTTTCATTATATCTGCCTCTTTTATTTTACAGATACACTACATAGAAAAAGGGATCTTCCACTCAGTCAATTTGAATAAAAAACATAATCTGTTTTTATTTCACGCATTCCATAATTATCATCTCACATCTGTCATATCCAAGCTGTGAGCTGTTCAGGCACAGTGTGTAATTGCTGGCTTTTCCCCAGTTCTGATCTGTGTAAAAGTTATAATTTGTTCTTCGCCTTTTATCTGTGTCTGCCATCATTTTCACAGTTTCCTTCTCTTTTACATTGTATAAACCAGTGATACGCTTTATTTTTTCCGGCATGTCCCCATGAATAAATACATTCAGCACATCGTCCCGGTCTTTCAGGATATAGTCTGCATTTCTTCCAATGATCACACAAGGCTCCTTCTCAGCCAATTCTAAAAATGTATCTTCTGTTTTTGGGCATTATTACTATGTATTTACCTATAGTAATTTTAACTTCCGATCTACACCCTGCATATCTTTGCTCTGCTATAGGTTTCTGTTATCTGTAATTATAACTGATTTCTTTTCATTTGATAATTCACTTTTCGGCACCAAAAAGTGCCCCCTGTATAGCAAATGCGGCGGCAGATGTTGCCTGAAAAACCACCTGGGAAAAAGTTTCATTTTGATACTTTATATGTTAAAATGAGACATATCGTATCAAGTGAGGGGTTTTACAGATGTCTAAAAAGAAATATAATCTGAATACAATTTACATCTCTGAGCGTCTGCAGGAGAATCTGAAGCCGATTTCACAATCTGCATTCACTGCTGTGACCGCTCCCATGGGATATGGAAAAACAACTGCCATCAACTGGTATCTGGACAAACAGAGCAAAAACAAAAACTCCTGCGTGATCCGGATCAGTATTTATTCTGATAATCTGTCTGTTTTCTGGCAGAGCGTTCAGAAGGCATTTGCCTTTGCAGGGCTTGATTTTCTGGATAATTATAGTTGCCCCTCAGATGCTGCCAGTGCCGGGATGCTTGCTGATGAGCTTTGTTATTCCCTGAGCGGTCAGACCTCTTACTACATTTTTATTGATGATTTTCATCTGCTGGGTGAACCTCATGTTGCAGATTTTTTTTGTATGCTTGCCAACAGACTGCCTGAGAATATCCACCTGATCGTATCCGGCAGAAATGCTTTTCTGTCCGGAAAAGAGATTCTCCGTCTTGGCAAAAAGTTATATCAGATCCATACCAGGGATCTGTGTCTGAACCGCCGGGAGCTTTCTGTCTATACCCATCGCTGCGGTGCCAGCCTGAACGAAGATCAGCTGAACACGCTTCTCTATTCCAGTGAGGGGTGGTTCTCTGCAGTCTATCTGAATCTCTGTACCTTTTTTGAAAGCGGACATTTTCCTGACCATACTTCTAATATCTATGATATGTTTTCCTCTGCCATGATCGCACCTCTTTCTGATGCGCAGCAGGAATTTCTCACTGTTATGGGACTTGCAGATGAATTTACCGTTGAAATGGCACTTTTTATTACAGGGAATCCGGAAGCCGGACAGATTCTTTCCCTTATGACCAGACAGAATGCTTTTATCACTCCTTTGCCCGATGGAGTCAGCTTCCGTTTTCACCATATGATGAAGGAATGTACACAGCGTGCCTTTGCCATGCTTTCCCATGAAAAACAGACAGATTTCCGGAATCGTTACGGACAATGGTATGAATCCCATGAACAGTTCCTGCAGGCACTTGCTGCCTATAGCAAGGCTCTTAACTATGATGCTGCACTTGCTGTTATCCAAAAGGATGCAGGGATCCTTCTGGCTTCTCTTTCGCCGGAAAAGGTTCTCGCATTTCTTGATGTCTGTCCAACAGAAATCCTGAAGAACAGGCCTCTGGCCCTTCTCGTATTAATGCGCCGTATGTTTACCTGGCATCAGATTCCCAAAATGCTGGAACTGAAGCAGCTTCTGACAGATACCATAGCTGAAGATAACACTTTGTCCGAAGATGAGAGAAAGAATCTCTCCGGAGAATGTGATCTTATTATGAGTTTTCTGATGTATAACGATATCACCGGTATGAGCGTTCTGCACCGTCAGGCCAGTTCCAAAATGACCAGACCTGCCATCAGTATCCGCAAAACAGGAAGCTGGACCTTCGGTTCTCCTTCTGTTCTGATGATGTTTCACCGCAGATCCGGAACTCTGGACGCAGAACTGGCAGCTATGAATGAGTGTATGCCCCATTATTACAGGATCACCCAGGGGCATGGACAGGGTGCGGAATTGCTCATAAATGCAGAGGCAGCATTTATGCAGGGAAATTTTTCAGATGCACAGATTCTGCTGGAGCAGACTTATTCCACCATTGCCTCAAACGGACAGCACAATATTTCGCTCTGCTGTGATTTCCTTGCTGCAAGGCTTTCCCTTTTTCAGGATGGGGGCACCTTTGTGGAGAATCCTGAAGTAAAGCGTAAGGAGCTTCTATCTCTCCACAATATGATGTGGCTGAACATTTTTGATAGTACTTATGCTTATTACTATGCATTGACCGGAATGCCTGAAAAGATTCCTGCATTATTTAAAGACCATATGTTATCCACTGTCAGCTTTCTTTCTCCCTGCAGACCTATGATGGAAATGATCGAGAATCAGGTCTTTCTTTCACAGAAAATGTATGCAAAAGTGATAGGCAGAAGCGAAACACTTCTGCCTGTCTGTGAGAAAATGCACTATGAACTTGTGTCTCTCCACGTTCAGATCCAGACCGCTGCTGCTTACGCAATGCTGGGCAAACATCATGATGCACGACAGCTTCTGCAGAAAGCCTTAGGACACGCCATGCCGGATGGCTTTCTGATTCCGTTTGTAGAAAATTATAACTATATCAAGGACGTGCTGGGCAGTATTAATTCCATAGCATCAGAGCCTTTCACAGACCGGATCCTTTCCCTTGGTTCTGTTTATGAACAACACTGCCTCCGCCTGTCCAGCCGTAATTACAGGCCTGAGATCCTAAATATGCTGAACAGCAGAGAAGCAGAAATCGCAGCTTTGATCACCGACCGTCTGAGCAACCGCGAAATCGCAGAGAGGTTATTTCTCTCTGAAGGCACTGTGAAACAATATGTCAACCAGATTTATTCCAAGTTGATGATCAACGGTGATACACGCACCAAAAGGAAACAACTGGCAGAGCTGATTTCTTCCATAAACAAGGGCCTTACCTGACACTTTGAGAAAAAAAGCAAGGAAATTCACATGACCAAAGTCTTGCGATTTCCTTGCTATTTGGCAAGAATTACAAATTTAAAGTTTTTTACTTATTTGCATTTCTGTTTCCTTGAGAATATCCTCGGAAATCTCAGTTTTATTCAGCATCATGTCTGCTCCCGGATTACGATAGAAGGAAAAATCCCTATCTCCATCCGGATATGTATGTACCATAGCAAGCGTAGTATGAATTTTTTCATCTGTACATAAGCCAATGTCATCAATTCCTGCTTCTTTTATGGCTGCTCTCAACTGATCTCCCAAAAAATCATTACCAACCTTACCAATAAATGCTGCATTATGTCCCATTTAGAACGCTTTATTATAATAAATCATATTTCACTATATCAAGCTTAGCTGCACCATCAGCAAAGAAAGAAATCCCCTTTGCTTCCTGCTTTGTAAGAATAACCGCAGACATAACCTGCTCGCCGTCATTAATAAATACTTCCACACTAAACTTATCCAAAATCACACGCAGTTTTAGTTCATTGCTGTCACCGTTTACCAGACAACTGCTCTGATGAACCAGCGCCCGTTCGCTTCCTGAGAATTTTCTATCGATTTTTAAAACAGATTCATCCGGACGGAAGCATAATGTAGAATGATATTTCTCATTCTCTGCAAAACAGAGTTCAAATTTTTTATAAAGATTGTCTTTATCTGCCGGTCGTATCACAAGTTCCAGATCTACCGTTCGTCCTTCAATCTGATCCAGTGTGAGCCTGGTATCTTTTATCACAACATTGTTATACTCGACTTTGTTTGCACGCATGGCATTAAGTTCTCTGATCGGAACCTGATACAATCTTCCGTTTTTAACAGACAGTTCTCTTGGAAGACTCATTTGTGCGAACCATCCAGAGTCATTGCATCGATATGCAAGCGTATCCCAGTTCTGCATCCAAGCGATCATAATTCTTCGTCCATCCGGTGCAAGCAGTGTCTGCATTGCGTAATAGTCAATTCCGTAATCAACACCTTGACAAAACTGTTCCTTTAAAGTATGTGTCTCAGGATCCAACTCCCCAATAATACATAACGTTCCATTTCCATTATGAAATTCTAATCCTTCCGGAAGCATATCCTGTGGACTTGTCAGAAGCACATATTTGCCGTCCAATTCAAAGAAATCCGGGCATTCCCACATTTTTCCATAACGATTTTGATTCTTTGCCAGAATGCTTACAAATTCCCATTCAAAGCCATTTTTACTTCTGTAAAGAAGGATCTGTCCGCTTCCATCAGCCGGACGACTTCCTATAACACAATAAAAGTTTCCATCGTTCCCTTTCCAGATTTTGGGATCACGAAAGTCTACTTTACTAGCCCCCTTTGGAAGATCTTTGGCTGTCAGAACCGGATTCTTATCATACTTTTCATAATCCTTACCATCTCCAACTGCCACTGCCTGTGTCTGAATATCCCTTACAGTTCCGTCTTCCAGTTTCTCCTGATTTACAGAAGTATACATAAGCAACTGTCTGCCATCCTCTAATTCTATGGCACTTCCTGAAAAACAGCCGAATTTATCATAATCTTCATCCGGTGCCAATGCAGTCGGAACATAGTTCCAATGCAATAAATCCTTACTCACTACATGTCCCCAGTGCATACTGTCCCAATGTGTGCTATACGGATTATACTGGTAGAACAAATGATACTCTCCTTTATAATAGGAAAATCCATTTGGATCATTCATCCAGCCAACATAAGGAGTTATATGAAAGGCTGGTCTTTCTTCCTCTTTGATCTGCTGTCCCTGTATAAATTCATATTTTCTTGCCTTTTCCAACATTTCGCTCATATAGTTCCTCCTGTCAAAATGATATCTTCTCTTATTTTTCACTGCTTAATGAATCCTGATACTGGTCAAAATATTTTTGCTTGATTGAAAGGTAATCGGAAAGCCCGTACTTCTCCATTTTTTCAGATAAGAATCCCATTCTTCATCAATTCCTCCGTTCAGGATCCAATCTGCTTTCTTCTGTTCTGCATATTTCTTAATATCTGTATCATACTGTGACACTTTGTTTGTATCATCAATACTCATAAATACATTAGGATAAACATATTTGCTGTTCATATCCTGTAAATATGTCTCATGCATATTATCCAGACGCCATTTCGCATCTTCCGGCTGTGTTACATATACGCCATAATATTCATTTAATATAGCGAGAGGACCATTTACAGATTGCGCTTCACGTACTTCCACCGGTGACTGATCTCCTAAGTCCATATGCTTTAACATTTTTTCGCCATCTTTGTTTACAGACAGTTCAAAAATATTAAAGGAATCCTTCTCTCCATAGGTTCCCCAGTTATTTTGCGGAGACTGAAGAGGTGCATACATCTGATCGATCCATGCGGCAGCAAGTGCCGTGTTACGGCAGCTGGTAGTAAGCACACATCTTCCTCTGTCAAAACCGCTGGTCTCACTGTTGTTCTGTCTGGTGATATTTCTCATTCCATCCGGTCCGGTCAGTGCCGGAAGCATCACATAATCCGTATTATTGTCTATATTAGCAATATCCCATGTGAAGCAAAGTCCATAACGGTGATTTTTTCCTTTTGCAACATAAGTAGACCATTCCTGTGTAAATGCTTCCGGATCGATCAGATTCTC
Organism: Blautia sp. 1001283B150304_161114_C9; assembly: GCF_015668165.1. Taxonomy (NCBI): domain Bacteria; kingdom Bacillati; phylum Bacillota; class Clostridia; order Lachnospirales; family Lachnospiraceae; genus Blautia; species Blautia sp. 1001283B150304_161114_C9. The sequence continues at coordinate 11,434 of NZ_JADPGO010000041.1, forward strand.
TGTCACAAGTTTATGCAGCCATTTGATACCTTCTTTGTATCCTTCCTGAACCGTTGTATAAATCACCTTACCTTCATCTGTTACAGCAAAATGATCTCCTGTGTCCCCATAACCATCTCCGAATCCATTTATTAAGATTGAAGGATCCTGATCTCCGTTATTGATAATAAATGACATCGGTATTACATCACCTTCAATGGAAAACTCTTGTTTCAGATCATCTGCATGATCTCGAAATTGAATCAGTACCTGCTCCAGTTCATCTGTTGTGGTTGGAATCTCAAGACCAAGATAATCAAGCCATTTCTTATTAATATAAGGAATATCTCCAATGGCCTGAATTGCTTCTTTTCCGGAACCAAGCTGTTCAATCCACGGAAAAGAGTAAATATGTCCATCCGGTGCTGTACACATGGTTCTGTATTCCGGGTATTTTTCAAACACAGCCTGAAGGTTTGGCATATATTTGTCAATCAGATTTTCCAGCGGAATAATTATTCCCTGCTTTGCATAACGCAACAGATCATAATCACTCATGCCTGCATTAAACAGTCCATCCGGCAGATTTCCAAACTGAGCCAACGCCAGATTCTTTTTATCTGAAAACTGATCTGATACAAAGCAGGTCCAGTCAATATGAACATTTGTCTGTTCTTCCATTCTCTGGAAAATCACTCTTTTATTTGGATCCTGTGTTGAAGTGGCCGGTGCACTGGTAATAAAAGAAAGCTCCTCTGTTTCTTTCAATGGAAACTGTACATCCGATACCGGTGTATCCGGATTAAGTTCAGCATCAAGCCTCTGCTGTTTTCCACACCCCATTATACTTACCATCATTGTTAAAGAAAGTCCAAGTGCAAGCAAACTTCTTACTCTGTTTTTCTTCATATCTGTATCATTCCTTTCTTTAGCCTTTTACCGATCCAACCATAATTCCTTTATCAAAATATTTCTGGAAAAATGGATACATCACTAAAAGTGGTAAACTTGATACTACAATTGTTGCATATTTCAACTGTTCTGCTACCTTTGCCATCTCTGCTGTGCTTTGGATATCTGCAATCATTCCCGGCTGTGGAGTATTCTGCACCAGGATTGAACGCAGTACCAGCTGCAGTGGCTGAAGATTTGCATCGTTCAGATAAATCATCGCATCAAAGTAGCTATTCCACATTCCGACAAATGACCACAGTGCCAGTACTGCAATGATCGGTTTACATACAGGCATCATAATTTTGAAAAAATGCTGAATTTCATTAGCACCGTCAATTGCAGATGCTTCTCTTAATTCTGCCGGAATTGACTGATAATAAGTTCTTGCAAGAATCATATTCCAAACGTTAAATGCTCCCGGAATCAAAACCGCCCATACTGTATTTACCATATGCAGCTGATTGATCAAAATAAATGTTGGAATCATTCCTCCCCCAAAAAACATTGTGATCAGAAAAATCAGATTAAAAAATTTTCTTCCCACAAATTCTTTTTTAGACAGAGGAAAGGCTGCCAGTAATGTTACAAAAACTGAGATCACTGTAAATACAAATGAATACAGAAAAGAATTCAAAAATCCGCGCCAGATCATCTCATTCTCCAGTACTCTTCTATAAGCATCCAAAGTCCAGTCCTTAATATCAGAGCTCAGTCCCTGATTATTCAAAACAGTAGGATCCATAAAAGATGCAAGCACTACATATATAATTGGAATCGCAATAGAAAGTACAAACAGTCCAAGAATCGTGAATCCAATTCCAAGGATCAGACGATCTGTCCTTGAATATTTTCTCTTCTTTTTCTCCATCTTCTCTTCCTCCTATAATCCCTCTCCATCATTCAGCTTCTTTACAACCCAGTTTACAAAAATCAACAGAATTACATTTACAACTGAATTAAACAGACCTACTGCCGTAGAATAACCATAATCACCGTTCAAAAGACCGATGCGATATACATATGTAGATAAAATTTCTGATGCCGGCAGGTTCATATCTGTCTGCAATGCATATGCCTTCTCAAATCCAATGCTCATAATATTTCCTGCCTGCAGGATAAACTGAATTACAATAATGTTCTTAATCGCCGGAAGCTCCACGTACCAGATCTGCTGCAAAAGGTTTGCACCATCCATAACTGCCGCTTCTTCCAACTCTTTGCTCGCATTAGATAATGCTGCAGTATACATAATAGATGCCCAGCCTGCAGTCTGCCAGATTCCACTTGCTATATAAATAGTACGGAAAGCAGATGGCATTGTCATCCAGTTTGTGCTAATCCCAAGCAGCCTGTTCAAAGGTCCTACCGGTGATAACAGCATACGAACCATACCACAAAGTACTATTACAGATATAAAATTCGGCATATAGATCAGAAGCTGTACTTTTTTCTTGATCCCTGTTTTTTGAATACGATTCATAAGTAATGCCAGAATAATCGGAACCGGAAATCCCCATAATAATCCATAGATACTCAGCTTTAATGTATTCATCAGATAGTTCATAAAATCCGGTGATGATAAAAAACGTCTGAAATATTCAAGTCCAACCCATGGACTTCCAAGTACTCCCTTGATTACATTATAATCTTCAAACGCAATCAAAAGCCCTCCCATCGGAAGATACTTAAAAATGATTGTCAGTAAAAGTCCCGGCATTAAGAAAAAAAGATATAACTGCCAGTTTTTCTTCACATACGTAACCTTATTTCTCCACGTCTGCTTGCTTACGGGCTTTGCTTGGTTCTGCACTGTTTTCATGCACTTTTTCCTCCATTCCTTTCATACATTGTTCATGAAACCGGTTAAGTAACCGGTTACTTTATAATCTGATGTTACTACATCACACACTCTCTGTCAACACTTTTCTTCATTAAAATAACCGGTTACGTAATCGGTTATTTTAATATTGCCTTTTTGTATAATAATTGCTATACTAAAAAAAATATTTGCATTTATTTATAAGGAGAATAAGTTTCATGTCAAAAAAACAGGTGACATTTGCAGATATTGCAGCATATACCCATTTTTCAAAAACTACAATATCAAGATATTTCAATCATCCTGATTCCCTTACACTTGAAAATCAGGAAAAAATTTCTCAGGCCCTTGATATCCTTGGCTATAAAAAAAATAAACTTGCAAAAGTTCTGGCGAATGGAAAAAGTGAATTTATCGGAATCATTATTCCGAATCTTTATCTGCATTATTATTCTGAAATGCTGACACAACTGCTGTCCAGCTACAGTGATTATCACTACAAATTTCTCGTCTTTAGCAGTGAACATGGGGCTGAAGAAGAACAGCAATATATTGAAGAGCTCCTATCCTATCAGATTGAAGGTCTCATTGTTTTAAGTCATACGCTGTCATCAAAACAATTATCCTCCTATCAGATTCCCATCGTTGCCATTGAACGTGAAGCGGAATATATCAGCAGTGTTACCACTGACAACTATATGGGTGCGCTTCAGGCTACCACTCTGCTGATCCGTGATAAATGTGATATACTGATCCACATCAATGTCAATGTTGAGAAAACAGTTCCTGCTTACGACCGTATTCGCGCATTTAAGGAAACCTGTGAAGAATATCAGGTTCCTTATGATATTGATCTAAGTGTAAGCGGTAATTCTTATCAGGAAATTTTAAATGAAATAAGACGCATTTTTACAAGAATAGAAGAGAAATATCCCAATCAAAAAAAAGGTATTTTCCTTTCCAACGATACTTATGCAAACATGTTTCTTAACCTGATTTTCCAGAAATACCGAGAATTACCCTCTTTCTATGAAATCATAGGATTTGATAATTCTCCCATTGCCAGTGAGGCAATTCTCCCAATCACAACCGTTGGTCAGCAGATTGATATTATTGCACAAACTGCCATGGAGCTTCTGGTTCAACAGATGGAAGAACAAAAAAAACGTTCCCCTAAACCACTGGAAAAGCCTGTCCATAAACAGATTACTCCAATATTGATTCGCCGTAATACAACCAGTTAAAACTAACAAAAGGGGATGCCGAAAAGTGGTATTAACCGGCATCCCCTTTATTGATTGTATTATCTTATTTCATATGATCTTTTTCAGTTATTTTGCGAATAACCCGGCATGGATTTCCGGCAGCCAGACTATATGGAGGAATGTCCCTTGTCACAACACTTCCTGCTCCTATTACACATCCCTCTCCTATGGTAACACCACAAACAACCACATTGGATGCCAGCCAGCAATTATCTTTTATAGTAATTGGTTTCGCATATTCAAAATTATAAAAGCTTCCATCTTCTCTTTTTCTGATATTACGTTCTTCAGGTAAAAATGGATGCATGGGAGTTGCCAATGTGACATTTGGACCAAAATACTATTCTCCTCATTACACATTGTACTGGTTTGCTTTTTCCAGAAATTCAGTCACTGCTTTTCCCGTATTCCGTGCAGTCGCATATATATGCCTCTGATTCTCTACGGTTTATAAGGATTTTACCCATTCTCGGAATTCTTTTACAGTATTACCGAATCCACTTCCACCGGATGTAAATCTGCTTTTGCTTCCTCTGCAATCATCTCTGCCTCTTTTTTTGTTGTTCCACTTGCTCTCATACACTGTATCTGCTGTTGCAGTATGAAGCACAATCTGAACCAGCGGATATTTTTCTTTATATACTTTACATATCCTGGCCAATGTCTTCATCCCGTACTCACCTCCAGCTTTATAATAACACATGTTTTCTATTCAGCCTTCCCCTCCGGGAAAATAATTTTAAACACAAAGAAGAAAATCACCATGGAAACTCCACCTGTGATAATTGTCACAAGCATGTTATAGACTGCCGGTGCCACATATGCAGATGCAACTGGCATCCACAGATTATTAAATCCATTACAAATCAGTGAAATTACCACCCATGCTATAAAATACCAGATTGCCTGATATACAGGATTTCCATGGCTTTTAAAAGTAATATTTCTCTGAAGCGGAAAATTGATACACTGTGCAAGAAATGACCCCAATTCATAACTGATAAAATAGCCAAGTCCACCACCGATCAATATATTCCCCGTTGCATCACGCAATACATTATACCCCAGCAAACTCCATGTAAATTTTACTCCAAACAGATTCATGGAAACCTTTGGCCACATAAATTCTGTACCAGCCAGACCAATTCCCAAAATCCCTGGTAAAAATGTAAATACAAGATACTGGAATACTGTCACGCCCATACTGAATATAACAAAATAGAATATCTGATAAAGCCATTTTGCAATAGCAGAATGTTTCTCTTCAAAACATTTCCATATATTTTTTATACGATTCATCTGCACTTCCCTCCGGCTTCTTTTAATAATTTTTCATATTTCTTATTATTTCTTCTGTTTCTGAAATATCCGCCAACTACTTTTTTTACTCCAAGCATAAAGTGACCATTCACAGCATCGACAATTCCATATACCATTTCCATACTGACTGCCCCGCCGGTCATCTTGGCAATCCCCCGGAACGGCATATTGTAAATAAAAAGAATATTCAGATCTGGCTTTCCCTGTGCCTCACTCTTCTTTTTCATTTTTGTGAGACATCTATATATCAGTCTTGCAAGTCGGCTTTTTGCATAATACATCTGACAGATTGCATCATTGATTTCCAGGTTTCCACTCCATCTCCCGTTCGGTATCTCATGGCCAAGAAGTTCACGAAATTCCTCATCTGATATTTTCTGCACAATTCCTGTATAATAATAAGGCATTTTTGCCGGATTATACGGATACCCTTTACTATTTCCTGTTCTCTCAGTCGTACCTGTTAAACGAATATCTGCAACACTGGCTCCTACCATAATCTGATAAGTTCCTGTTTCTATTTCCCACTGTCCCGTTTTTATATTCCAATAACGGAATGTCTTATCATCAAACGGAATCCTGAGCTGTCTGCTTTCTCCTGCCTTTAGATAAACTTTTGCAAAACCTTTCAGTTCTTTTTCCGGTCGGAATACGATTGCATTAGGAAGTCCTACATACATCTGAACAACCTCAGCTCCGTCTCTGTCACCTGTATTGGTAACCGAAACTTTGATTCCATCCTCTTCTATGATAAGATCAGAATATGTAAATTCCGTATAGGAAAGCCCAAAGCCAAATGGATATTGCACCCGGACTTTTGAAGTATCATAATAGCGATATCCCACATAAACACTCTCGCGGTATTCCGATGTTTTCTCATTGCTTGGATAATATCGGAATGCCGGTGTCTGTTCATAAGATATGGGATATGTTTCTGCCAGTCTTCCTGATGGGTTCACCTTTCCGGTCAGAATATCCAATGTTGCAGAAGCGCCTGCCTGTCCATTCAGATAGCCATGCAAAATCGCTTTGCAGCAGGTGTGCCATGGCATTTCTATCGCTGATCCAGCACTTAGTATTCCAATAATATTTTCATTCACTTTACTGATATCCTGCAGAAGATCGATCTGGTCCTGCGGAATACGCATATGGGTTCTGTCCAGTCCTTCTGATTCACTGATTTCATCAAGACCAAAGCAGAAAATCACAATATCCGCGTTCATAGACAAATTTAGTGCAAACTTTCTATCATTCTCATCTACATCTCCATTTCTCTGATAGCCTCTTGTCATCCCCAGAATATTCAGATCATATTGTTGCAAAATCGATGACATATCTTCTACTTTTGTTGGATTGACCATAGAAGATCCTGCCCCCTGATATCTGGGTGAAAAAGCAAAATCTCCAATAACAGCGATGGATTTTTTTGTATCCAGCGGAAGAATCTGTTTTTCATTTTTCAGAAGAATCATGCTTTCTGCTGCTGCTTTCCTTGCCAGTTGATGATGTTCATTTCTGTCAAAGTTTTTATCTGAAAGCTTCTTCCCTGATGTCAGTTCCATCACTGCATCCACCAGTTCTCCAACTCTTTCATCCAAATCTGCTTCCTTCAGCTTTCCATTTTGGACAGCAGCAATCACTTCTCTTGCAGAATCGTACCCACAGGACGGCATCTCCAGATTTGAGCCGGCAGCAACACCTTTCACATGGTCATTGCTTCCGCCCCAGTCTGTTACTACAATTCCATCAAATCCCCATTCTTTGCGCAAGATATCTGTCAAAAGATGTTTGTCCTCATTAGCATAAATCCCATTAATCTGGTTGTAACTGCTCATGATTGCTTTTGCGTGTCCTTCTTTAACAGCTATCTCAAAACCGGTCAGATAAATTTCTCTTAATGTCCGTTCGTCAACAACTGCGTCCATTGCCATTCTCCGAAGTTCCTGACTGTTAACCGCCAGATGCTTCGGGCAGGCATAAACGCCTTTACTCTGTATTCCACGAATATATGACGCTGCCATCTTCCCGGAAAGATATGGATCTTCTGAAAAATATTCAAAGTTTCTTCCACATAATGGGCTTCTTTTAATATTTAATCCCGGACCAAGCAGGATATTTACATCCATACTTGCTGCTTCCTCTCCAAGAGCCTGTCCAATCTCTTCCCCCAGATCCTGATTCCAGCTGTTTGCTATCGTCGCTGCTGTGGGAAAACAAGTTGCATTCAAGGATGCATTCAGTCCCAGATGGTCTCCTGCTCCTGCCTGTTTTCTGATTCCATGCGGTCCATCTGAAAGAAAGATGGACGGGATGGAAAGCCTGTCAATTTCTCTGGTCTGCCAGACAGTTTTTCCACTGAGGATTGCTGCCTTTTCTTCTATTGTCATCTTTTCAACCAATTTTTGCTGTTTCATAACTGTTTTCCATCCCACTTTCATCCTTATTCAACATTCTTTCTTTTCTTATATCCTTTGATTACCAATACTTCCATTCCTGCCATGAAAAGTGCTATTACAATGTCGATTCCAATTCCTGTTTTTTTCCAGTTTTCCATACCTGTTTCTTCGTGTTCTCCATCATAAGCCCAGCTGCTTACAACTGTATACATGACATTTTTGCAGGCATTCCTCATCTGAAGTACGGCTGTTGGATGCTCCGGATTGGCTACATTGTTCTCTTCTCCGTTAAATGTGGACAACATTGCATCTACTCCATTCGCCAAAGCTGCATCTGCATTCATAAATCCATGACCATTGTTTCGGAAGAAGTCTGTAAGCGCCATTCCCCTGAATCCCCATTCATCTCTGAGAACTGTATTCATAAGGTTACTGCTTTCTCCAGTCCATTTATCTCCAAGGAAACTCCAGGAAACCATAACTGCATTTGCGCCACCCTGTTTTACAGAAATTTCAAATGGTTTCAGATAGATTTCCCGGATTGCCTGCTCATTTGACCAGACACTTACCATCTTTGCATTTCCCTCATATAGAGCAAAATGTTTGATATAAGAATAAACTCCATATTCTCTTGCTCCTTCTACTGCTTTTGCTCCCATATTTCCTGCAAGAACTCCATCTTCTGAAAAGTATTCATAGTTTCTTGCTCCAAATGCGGTTCTATGAGTATTCATACCTGGTGCATACCAGCCCTCTGCACCCATTTCCTGACTGATCTTGCCCATGCATTCACCCCAGGCCTGTGCAAGTTCCTTATTCCATGTGGAAGCAACCACAACTTCAATTGGAAATCCAATAGAACCAACTCCTGTAAAGTTATTATTAATTGCTGCTGGTCCATCGAAATCAAGTGTAGCCACTTTTCCCACAGAATCCATGGCTGCTGTCTGATAACCAGCCATTGCAATCATATTTGCCATTTCATCAACAGTAAGCTGATCCAGAAGTTTTTCCCAACGAGGATCGTCATAATCAGCATCACGCATATCAGCTAATGTAAGTCCATTATCTGCTCCCGTTGTCGGCATTACATCCTCATCATTGAGATATGTAGTCTTATCAAAGTTGCTGTTCAGATGATATTCAGAAACATATGGCTCACCCAGCTCTGCAGATGCCGGTGCTACTGTAGCCTCTTCATAATTTGCAAAATGATCTGCTCGTGATAAATATGTCACATCGCCTTTTGCATCTTCAAATACATTTGTTGCTGCAGTATCATCTGATGCTCTTTTATTTTCTCCCTTATATACTACATCTTTATCTGCAGTATAAGTTTTCTGATCCAGCACAGTGTGTGAATCACTGTTAATAGAGATTACATAGTCACCTTTTTCAAGAACATACGCTTTTGCATTATTCTCATCATAGGAGGCCATATCTTCTATACTAAATGTAACTGTAACAGTCTGAGATTCTCCCGGCTGAAGCAGATTTGTTTTTTCAAACTCAATCAGATTTGCAGAAGATTTCTCAATTCCCCCATTTGTATATGGCGGTTTATAATACACTTCTACTACATCTTTTCCGGCAACATCTCCTGTGTTGGTTACTTCTACATCTACAGAAATCTGTCCGTCTTTTTCCTCCAGTTCACCCATCTTCTGTTCAAATTCCGTGTAACTCAGACCATATCCAAATGGATACTGTACAGTTTTATCGTAATCAATCGCACCTTCCTGTGCAGCTGTTTCATAGTACTTGTATCCTACATAAATACCTTCCACATAATTGGTAAATGCCGGAGCATACACCTGCGCAGTTCCTGCGTTCATTCCTTCAACAGCCATATCTGCCAGATTTGTATACTCTATTTTTTCTGCATTATTCCACCACGGAGCAGTCGTCATATCATAAATAAATGTATCCGGTGTTTTTCCGGAAGGATTGACTTCACCTGAAAATACTTTACCAAGTGCATTAAATCCCACATTTCCCGTTCCGGGGCACCATACAACAGATTTAATCTGAGGATATTCATCTGCGAAACCAAGTTCAAACTGATTTGCCCCATTATAAATCACAATCACATTATCAAAGTTTGAGCAAACCATATCCACCATATCTCTCTCAGTTTGTGAAAGCTGTAAATAATGCTCTCCCTCAGGAAAATCATCATATTCATCTGAATTATTATCATATGCTGCTTTTTTTACATCCATAGGAATATCATTATGACCTTCACCTGCTTTTCTGGAAAGAACCACAACTGCCACATCAGAATACTCTTTCGCACTTTCAATAAGCTCATCATCGTAAGTATCTACAGGTGGCTCCGGTAATGTCCAGCTCTGTTTCTGGATAGACATTTCCGGATTATCTGCACCATAATTGTTATAAAAATCAACCAGTTCCTGGTTAATAGAAAATCCGGCATTTTCAAGTCCCTGATTCAGACTGACAATATCATACAGATCATTAATTCCACCGGAACCAGCTCCTCCGTAAGCCGGATTAATAGATTCCCAGCCAAAAATATTCAGTTTTTTTGTTTCATTTAAAGGAAGCAGGCTTTCATTCTTCAGAAGAACAATTCCGTCTTCCATAATTTCTTCTGCTACTTCCGCAGCTTCTTCATTTGTTTCATCGCTTAAAGTTCCATTTCCCGTTGCCAGTCCAATCAACGTAGCCATTGGTCCAAAACAGATCATATTCACGCAGACAACAACTGCAAGAACCATTGCGATCGCAGCTTCCCCTCTTATCAGAAATCTTTTGTCCCTGGACATCCTGCGGCATGCTATCATAATTACGATTCCAATTACAAGTGCAGCAATAATACCGATAATATACGGTTTGCATAATTGTAATACCGCCAGAACATCTTCCATTTCAACACTGATCATTCTCTTTTTCCTCCTTTGACTCTCTTGTCTTTTTCAGGTATCATTTCCTGTTGGCATTACTATAACATGATTATTATTTTGTGCTGTTTTTGGCACAAGATGCAGCAAATATGGCACAAAATACTAAAAAAGGTCCACCGGACCTTTTTGTCGTATGCTTGGCAAAAAAAATACCCAGAGCATTACAATACTCTGGGTAAAAGAATCTTTAATTCAAACCAGTTCTGCTGTACTCCAAATACTACAGAACCATCATATTTTTCTACAGCTTTACGAATACTCTTCAATCCAAAACCATGGTTTTTACTATCCTTTTTTGTTGTTATGATCAGATTCTCTTCATTTTGGGAAATTTCTGCTTCACAATAATTCTCTATCTTGATGAACACAAATCCTTTTTGAAGGGATACTGTCAGATGGATCAGTCTTTTTTCCTGATCTGGAATCAAAATTACATGTTCAATCGCATTATCCAAAGCATTTCCAAATATAGAACATATATCTGTTACATGCATATGATCCAATAATTTTCCATCTGCCACACAGGTAATCTGTATATGATTTTTTCGACAATGGAAAATCTTAGCTGCCAGAATCGTATCAAGTACCTGATTCCCCGTTCTGCTTATATTTTCAAAAGCAGCGATTTCCTTTTCCATAGAATCAATCCATTTTTTTCGTTTCTCTTCATCTGATTCCGCACGAAGTCCCGTTATCTGGTGTTTCAGATCATGGTATTTCATTTGTATAAGATCCAGGCTGTCCTGATAATTTCGGTATTGATCATACTGGCTTTTCAGCATCACGTTCATTACTGAAAGTTCTTTCTCGGCAATATACTCACTGATCCTGCTCTGATAAGCATGCAGGATTGCAATTCCTCCAAAATCGACCAGTGTTCTGATAGAAAAAATATCTGCACGTTCTCTGCTCGCAAATGGTGCATTTTCATTTAAAAAGCTCAGATTACTAAAAGCAAAGATTGCAACAGCCATGATTGCCGCCGCTGCTACTTCCTTTACTGTCATCTGTTCAAGATAATTCTGCTTCAGGAGATCTTTTTCTAAATAAATATTAATAGTAAAGCAGCCTCCAAAAATAACCATCGTGATCAGAATTTCAACCCAGATGCTTTGATTCCCCCATGCCTGTACAATAGATACAATCTGCCACTGCAGCGAAGCTACAAACTCAGCAAGAACAAATGCACGGGCACAGCAATAAGCCGCTCCCAGAGGCTTCATATTTCCTCCGACCATAAGAAATCCATACATCATACCTGCAGCGATCATCATACAGGGAACCCACAAAATTTCAGTTACGCTGCCTGTCAAAGTCAGAAAGATACTCTGCATTGCCAACATGAAAAGACTGCCTATAAGAAAATGTACAGATTTCATGTTTTCTTTTTTTAGGATATAAAGATAAACCAAACATGATCCCCACTCTGCTATTGCCGTATAAATTCTTGGAATATCCTGATATAACATAGTATCCGTTACTGAAAACTTATAAAAAGTTATAAACTTCTATGTTCCATTCCTACTTCAACGAGTATGCTTTTGATGATATAAATATCAATCTACTCACAAGTTCTTGTACTCTCCATAGGCGTAAATTCCGGACTAACGTATCCGTACATATTTGCATTAACGTTTCAGTGTCAGCCTGCAAATTTTTCTCCATAAGTCTTGAGATTTATAGATGCCTGGAAATCTCTGTCAATCATATTCCCACACGCACATCTATAAACTCTGTCAGATAACTTCAAATCTTTTTTGATGTTTCCACAACAGCTGCAAAGCTTTGATGATGGATAAAACCGATCAGCCACAATAAGCTGAATCCCTTTATCGCTGCACCTATATTCAAGCTGTTTTCTAAACCAGAAAAATCCCTGTGCCTGAACTGCTTTGGATAAATGTCTGTTTTTCATCATTCCGCTGACATTCAGATCTTCAATACATATAAATCTTGGTTTTCGATCTACGATCTCCGATATGGTCTGATTTAAAT